>CANIFK010000231.1 GCA_947466555.1 Acidobacteriota bacterium
GGCCCCGCTGGGCCCAAGAGCTCTCCCAGAAATACTTCTCCGGCGCCTACGTGCAGTTCATCCTGCATGAAAATGTGCACGACCTCGTCCCCCTCCGCCGCATCGGCGCCCTCGAATTCCTCTCCCTCAAAGACTTCCTGCAAAAGGGACTCTTCTCCGCCCGCCAAATCGTCTTCGATTACGACCGCGGCGGCGGCCTGTCCTTCGCCACCAACGAAATGCAGGCCGACTTCCGCTCCGCCCTCTCCGGCTACGACGCCTTCCACGGTTCCAACTACTCCGCCGGCCTCCCCCGCAATCCCGACGGCGTGATGAACATCCTCGACAACTACCTCCGCCTCCGCCTCCTCGATAACCGCAAAATCGCCTTCTCCCTCTCCTACGCCGAAACCATCGCCCCCGCCGGCGACCCCCAAAGCCTCTCCGCCGAGGACCGCAACGCCCTTGTCATCCTCAAGCGCTGGGCCCAGAATCCCACCTTCCTCCGCCAGGACGTCACCATCTGCCTGATCGCGGAAAACCTCCTCGAGGTCAACCAAAGCATCGTCCAACACCCCGGCGTGGCGCCCGTCGCCATCCCCCTTCCCGACGAAGCCGAACGCCTCGAATTCATCACCTGGCAACTCGCCCAAACCGCCCTCCCCGAAGGCTCCGACGTCGCCCCCGCCCAACTCGCCGCCCTCACCAGCGGCCTCAAACGCGTCCAGCTCCAGGGCCTCCTCGCCCACGCCCATCACAACAAAATCCCCCTCACCGCCAAGGAACTCGGCCGCCGCAAACGCGAAATGATCGAAGCCGAAAGCGGCGGCATGCTGGAGTTCATCCAAACCCGTTTCACACTCGCCAACGTCTCCGGCTCCGCCGCGGCCAAGCAGATGCTGATGGACGCCGCCACCGCCATCCGCGCCGGGCGCAGCGATGTCGTCCCCATGGGCTACGTCCTCTGCGGCCCCGTCGGCACCGGCAAGACGTTTCTCGCCACCTGCTTCGCGGGCGATGTCGGCATCCCCGCCGTCGTCCTCAAAAACTTCCGCTCCATGTGGCAAGGCCAAACCGAAGGCAACCTGCAACGCGTCCTGGCATTGCTCAAAGCCATGAGCCCCATCATGGTCATCGTCGATGAAGCCGACGCCCAACTCGGCGACCGTTCTTCAAGCGGCGACAGTGGCGTCAGCGGCCGCGTCTTCGCGCAAGTCGCCCAGTTCATGGGCAACACCGAAAACCGCGGCAAGGTCATCTGGTTCCTCCTCACCTGCCGGCCCGATCTGCTCCCCGTCGATCTCAAACGCCAGGGCCGCGCCGAAGAGCATCTGGCCCTCTTCTACCCCGATACCGACGAAGACCGAATGGCCATGCTCCGCGCCATGATGAAGAAAACCGGCGTCACCCTCGCCTCCCCCGAAGTCGAAAAACTCTTCCTCGAAAAAGCCGGTACCATGTCCGGAGCCGACATCGAAGCCATCCTGGTAAGAGCCAGCATGAAAAGCGCCCTCGAAAAGGATCTCGCCGTCGACGCCGAAGATCTCACCCACGTCCTTGAAGATTTCATCCCGCCGTCGTACCCGGCCGAGATCGAAATGCAAACGCTCATCGCCGTCAGCGAATGCACCCGCCGCAGCCTGCTCCCGGAAAAGTACCGCCAAATGCCCCGCGCCGAAATCGCCGAGCGCCTCGCCGAACTCAAGCTGCTAGTTGGCGAATAGAGCCCATTTCTAGCTATACTCCCCCAATGCAACAACAAATCACTGAAGCCGTCGCCCTGCTCCTGGGCGCAGCCGCCGCAACCCCGGAAGAAGCCCGCGCCATCGTCACCCGCGCCATGACCCTCCTCGCCGAAGCCCTCAAAGATGAGACTGGCATGGACGTCGACAAGGGCGGCGGCAATTAACCAACCCCCAGGGGACATACGCGGCGCGGCAGACCTCTACTGCAGCGGCAGGACCTTACCCTTTGCCGACGGAATTGTTAGCCCAAGCAACTTCGCAATCGTTGGCGCAATGTCAATATTTGACACTGTGCCCAGCTGCACGCCTTTTCTCACTCCGTATCCGCTGGCGATAAAGACCGGGTTCATGTCGGACTCACTGGCCAGGTATCCGTGGCTGCCGCCCTGCTGCGGAACCTCTGCGGTTACCGGGCCGCCTGTCGCCCCAGAGAACGAATACCCGTCTTTGGCGGCAAGCAGTAGATGTCCGAACTGCGGATCCTTGTCCGGATTTGGCAGACCCAGTGCCGGGTAGTCTTCCACACCCGCAATCCGGTCGATGCCTTCCACTCCTTCCAGAGCCTTGCGGACCAACGGCACTAGCTTCGCCGCGTCCGAGATGGGTTCCATGTATACGAATGCCGTGCCGCCTTCCGGCAGAACGAAAACCTGCTTGTCGAGCCCGGCCGCTTTCAGCGCGGCGTTCGGCTTGATCTGTTTCGTGTAGGCCTTAAAGCCGTGATCGGAGACGATCAGGAAGGTCGTGCGGTCAGCCATTCCAGCATTCTCGACCGCGGCAACCAGCTTTTCAACGCAGGAATCCAGAAACGCAAAGGCGGTCCGCGCCGCCAGCGTATCGGGGCCGTAAGCGTGCTGTTCGGAATCTCCGGTTAGCAAATGGAATAGCAGCAAATCGGGTTGGTGCTTTCGGATCAAATACGCACCGGCCTTCGTCCATATCTGGTCGCGAAACACGATATTGGCCCGGCTGAAGGATTCCAGGTCGTCCGCGGTGAGAGCTCCATTCTTGACCATTTCCTGCTCCAGCGGACCGTCCAGGCCGGCCCATTCACGAAACGCCCAGGTGATTGTCGGAGCTTTCTCAATCGCCACCCAATCCACGTGTGCCGTTGTGCGTCCGGCCCGATGCGCAACGTCGTAAATCGTAGGCGCCTTCACCATCTGTTCCTTCACCACCATCGGGTCCACCTTGACTGGAGGCCATGTCCCAGTGCGCTTGATGGTGCCGTTGGCAAGCAGGCCGTGCTCGTCGGCCCGAACGCCTGTGACCATCGCTGTATGATTCGGCCAAGTGACCGTCGGATTGATGCCCAGCATGGGAGCCGAAGTTCCGGCGGCAATCAGTTTCCGCAGTGTCGGGATAGGGAGTTTCGGATCCTTCAACGTGTAGCTGGGAAATCCGTCCAGGGAAATCAGGATTACTTTGTTTCGGCCGTTCGGTGATTGGCAAAATACCGAGGCGGTGAGGAGCAAGAGCAAACCGGGGATCGACAGCGGCCGATGCAGAGTCATCCTTCGAATTGTAGTGAATTCCAGACGATGGATCCGATTTGGCGGAACAACCTACCGCCGCAACCCGGGATCCTTCAACAACTCCGCCAAATCCGGCTCATCCTTGATCTCACTCAACAGCGCCGAATTCCCCAGCGCCGTACGCACCGTTTCCACAGCCTGCTTCCGCTCCCCGGCCAGCTCATACGCCATCGCAATCCGCCCCCAATACGCCCCGCGATTGGCCAACGGAATCCGCTCAATCTCCGCCACCGCCGCCTTCTTATCACCCAACTTCGCCCGGTATTCGGCTAGATTTGCGCGAACATTGTTATCCTCCGGCGTCACCGCCAGCCGCTTCTCCGCCAGCCCCACCGCCCGCAACAAAGCCGCCTTCGCCTTCGCCTCGCTCCCCGGCACCCACCGGTACGCGCTCCCCAGGTTCCCCCAGCCGACATAGTAATTCCCATCCAACTCCACCGCCGCTTCAAGTGCCGACGCCGCCTCCGGAAACTTCCGCTCAAAGTAATTCGCCATCCCCAGCAAACTAAACGACCGTGCCGAAGGCTTCAGCTTCAACGCCACCTGCACCTGCTCCCGAGCCTTGCCGTACTTCCCCTGCACCAAATTCAGCCCCGCCAGATTCCGGTACACAATCTCGTTATTCGGCGCCAGCTTCGCCGCATTCTGCAACGCCGCCTCCGCCTCCGCATACCGGTTCTGGTCCCAATAAAAAACCCCCAACTGCAGGAACGCATACCAGTCGGTAGGCCGGAACCGCGTCACCTGCAAATACGCCTCCTCCGCCTCCGCAAACCGCCCCATGTTCGTATACAAACCCGCCAGCCCCCGGTGCGCGTCCGCGTTCGAAGGCTCCAGTTGCAACGCTGTCCGCAACACCCCAATCGCCTCCTCCCGCCGTCCGCTCTGCGAATAGATCTCCCCCAGCCGCGCCTGCGCCGCCGCCAGCTTCGCGTCCAGCCGCACCGCCTGCTCCGCCGCCCCAACGGCCCGCTCCGCCCACTGCTTATCGCCCGTGTTCGTCGCCTTCCGCCACGCCGCCTCCGCCAGCCCCGTGAACGCCAGCGCATACTTCCCGTCCAGCTGCGTCGCCGCCTGGTAGCTCTCAATCGCCCGGTCTAAATTCCCCGCCACGTCATACCGCGCCATGAACCCGCGCGCCTTCAAATACTCCGCATACGCCCCCGGTGTCGACGTCTCCCCCTCCGCCGCCGCTCCTGCATTCGCCAACTGCACATTCAGCAAACTCAGCAGCCGCCCCAGCGCCTCTTTCCGAATGCCAATCGGGTTCTTCGCATCAAACGAAAAACTCCGCGACCCCAACTGCCGCATCGTCACCGCGTCCACCAGGTTCACGTTGAACAGCGTCGTCTCGCCCCCGCCCTGCACGCTCCCCGTCACCACCAGCGTCGCCCCGTAAACCCGCCGCGCATCCTCCGCGCTCGCAATCTTCCGCGACCGTATCTCGCTCGCCGGCACAATCAGCAACTGCTTCTGCACGCTCTCCGTCTCGCTCAGCCTGGACGTCAACGTGTCCACCAGCCCATCGGAAATCGCCCGCGTCTCCTCGCCCCCGCCAATCACCTCAAACGGCAGAATCGCAATCCGCTTCTCCCCTTCCGGCCCGCCCATCTTCTGCAAGATGCCAACGCCCCCAGCCGCGGCCACCACCGCCACCGCCGCCCAAATCATCCATCCCCGGCGCCCCGTCTGCACAGGCCCAATCCGCGTCACCGTCTCCGGAATCTTCGCCAGCGCCCGCCCCTCCTGCATCCTTCGCAGGTCCGCCGCCATCTCCCGCGCCGATTGGTAACGATCCCCCGGATCCTTCGCCAACGCCCGCGCCACCACCCGCCGCACACCCTCCGGCACGTCCGCCATCTCCGGCGCTTTCTCGTGAACAATCGCGTACAGCGTAGACAGATCCCGGTCCCGGTCAAACGGCCGCCGCCCCGTCAACATCTCGTACAGCACCACCCCCAGCGCCCACACATCCGCCCGGTGGTCCACCTCCCGCCCCTCGGCCTGCTCCGGCGCCATATACGACGGCGTCCCCGCCACCGTCCCCGGCACCGTCATCCGTGTCACCCCGCTCAGCAACGACAGCCCAAAATCCAAAATATAGGCGTGATTCTCAGCGTTCACAATCACGTTCGCCGACTTCACATCCCGGTGCACCACCCCGTTCCGGTGCGCCTCCTCCAACCCGCTCGCAATCTGGATCGCCAGCGTCACCGCCAGCCCCAACGGCAACGGTCCCCTGCCAATCCGCTCCGCCAGCGTCTCCCCCTCCAGCAGCGCCATCGCGAAGAATACGTCCTCGCCCTCTTCCCGCAACTCATAAACGGGGCAGATATTCGGATGCGACAGTCGCGCCGCCGTCCGCGCCTCCTGCACAAACCGCGCCCGGTTCGACCCCTCCAGCGACTCCCTCGGCAAAAACTTCAGCGCCACCGTCCGGTCCAGCCGCGTGTCCTGCGCCCGGTAAACAACGCCCATCCCGCCTTTGCCAATCTTGGCGTCAATCCGGTACTGGGCGATGGTCTGGCCGATCATGTCGCAAGCGTCCGCCGCGCAGCGGCGGCTAACTCCAGTGTACGAGTAGCCGTCCACGCGTGTCCCTCAATCGTCAGCACCTGCGCCTCCCGGTCCATCGGGTCCACCGGAATCACAAACGAGCCGTCCCGCGTACTCGCCACATGCCGCGGTTGCCCGTCCAGCAGGCACACCAGCCGGTTCAGGTTCCGCGTCTCCACCGTCACCGCCAGCCCCTCCGGCGTAAACGCCGCCTCCAAAATTTTCAACCGGTACACCGGCCGCGCCGCCAGCTGCGAACAAGCAAACCGCACCAGGTCCGACCCCCAGTCCATCAGGTCCTTCTTCGTCAACGGCCGCAGCACATCCCGCTTCACCCCCACGTCCTCCAGCGGATACCCGGCAAACTTGCCCACCCGCGAAGACCGCAACACCGCAAACCCAATCGCCGCATCCCCCGGCAACGGCTTCAACGGCATCCCCGGAATCATCTGCAGCCGCTCAAACAAATCGTCCTTGTGCAGCCACCGGCTCGCGCCCCCGCCGCCCGTGTTCTCGTCCACCCCAATCACAATCCCAATCCCGTGATCCTGAAACCCCGCCGTAAAAATATCGGTCGCCGAATACGACGCCGAATCAATCAACAACGCCACCGGCCCCTGATACTCCTGCCCCACATTGTTCGCAATCCGCGCCGCCGTCAGCGGATGCCCATCGGTCATCAACTTGCCCCCCGCCACAGCCTCCAACCCGTCCTGTATCCAATCGGCAAAGTCCGCCTTCAGCCGCGTAATCTTCACAATTTCCTCGGCATCCTTCGGCTCATACTGCTCAATGCGATTCAGGATCTCCTGCATCGTCGGCGTGTTCGCAAAGTGGAAGGAGGCCGGCGTAATCGCCACCGGCGTCAACAGCTGCAACAGCCGCTCCGCTCCGTTAATACTTCCCCCCGGATTCCCGCGCACGTCCAGAATCAACCCGTCCGGCGCAAACTCGTTCATCACCCCCAAAATCCGCCGAAACTCGTCAAAGATACTGTCCGAACGCGCGCCAAAGCTCTTAATCCGCACATACCCAAACCGCTTCGGATTCTCCGCCGTCGCATCGTACAACTCATCCGGCGTAATCGATCCGCCCACAAACAACCCCGACGGATGCTGAAAATGAAACACCCCCGGCAGCTTGGAAAACAGCGACTCATCCCCCCGCAAACTCTCCGGCACCTCCGCCAGCGACGCAAACACCGGCGCCACCACCGCCGCCGCCTCCCGCTCCTGCAGTTCGGTTTGTTCCTTCCACTGCTGCTGCCCCCACAGCAGGCTCCGCGCCGTCGCCGTGTCCGCCACCGGCTCGCAAATCCCCGCCGCCCTGAACTGCATCTGGTCCCCCGTAACGCCCGTCGCCACCGACCATGGCAACGCAATTACGCGGTCCTCCACCACCTCGTCCTCCGCCAGCGGCGTGTACTGCACATAGACCAGTTCCTCATCCGGCGGCAGCGTGTACGTCAACGAACGCACCGTCATCCGCATCATCCCGCGCAAGAACTTCGACGCCTGATTCCCCGCCGGAATCTCCTCCGCCAGCCGCTCCACCGCCCGTGCCACCGGCATCCCGTTCCACTGCGTCACCTCCACGCCCGGCCGGAAGTGAGGATGCGCCAGCCCGCTCAGCACGTTGGTCACAACATACCTTCGCAAGCCCCCCTCGTCCACATAGGACTGCAGGAAGAAAGGCAAAAACGCAATCGCCCCCCGATAAGGCGAAGGCAGCCCATAGAACGTATGCGCATCGCGCATCTCGTTAAAAATCCGCAAAACCTCGGCATGAAACCCCAAGTCATCATCGGTATGCGCCAACTGCGCATGCAGTAATCGCAGCCGCTGCACGGGGTCCACCGCATACCGAGCCCGCTTAAACGGCAGGTGCACATAGAACTGATCCAGCAC
>CANIFK010000232.1 GCA_947466555.1 Acidobacteriota bacterium
CAACTTTCCATGAATTGGCCCCGTCTCGCGGCCGCCACGGTGTTGGCTGCCCCCTTCGCAATCGCGCAATCCAATCCTGCGCTTGACGCCGAACTGCAAAAACTGAAAGCTGCCGTCGCCGCATCCCAATCGGCTGGGGACAACGCTTGGATGCTAACGTCCGCCGCGTTGGTATTGATGATGACCGGCCCCGGCCTGGCACTGTTCTACTGCGGCTTAGTGCGCAAGAAAAACGTATTGGGCACCATGATGCAGAGCTTTATCATGATGGCCGTGATGACGCTGCTTTGGGCGGCGATTGGCTACAGCCTCGTATTCGCCCCCGGCACACCGTTCCTGGGTGGCCTGGACTTTGTCATGCTCAACAACGTCGGCACCGCGCCCAACACGGATTACGCTCCGACGATTCCGCACCTGACTTTCATGGTCTACCAAATGATGTTCGCCGTGATCTCCCCGGCGCTGATCACCGGCGCCTTCGCCGAACGGGTAAAGTTCAACTCCTTGTTGGTCTATTCGGTCCTTTGGGCGTTTCTCGTCTACTTCCCGGTGGCCCATATGGTGTGGGGGAAAGGCGGCTTTCTAAACGCATTCATGGGTGGCTCGGTTCCGGTGCTCGATTTCGCCGGCGGCACGGTTGTCCACATCACGACGGGCATCTCGGCGTTGGTTTGTGCTCTGGTGATCGGTCCACGCCGCGGCTACCCGCACGATCCAATGAAGCCTCATAGTCTGGTACTGAGCTTCATCGGCGCTTGCCTGCTCTGGGTCGGCTGGTTTGGGTTTAACGCCGGCAGCGCCTTGGCGGCCTCTTCGCTGGCGTCGGTTGCCTTCGTCACCACGCATCTGGGTGCCGCGGCGGGCGCGGTGGCTTGGCTGATCGCCGAACAGTGGCACAACGGCCGTCCCAGCGCGCTGGGCGCCATTTCCGGTGCCGTGGCAGGCTTGGCGACTGTCACACAGGGAGCGGGCTTTGTCGCGCCATTCTCGGGTGCGATCTTTGGACTCGCGGGCGGCTTCATTTGTTTCTACATGGTGGTCGTGATCAAACAGAAATTGGGCTACGATGACACCCTGGACGCCTTTGGCGTACATGGGGTCGGGGGAATCATCGGGGCCACGCTTACGGGAATTCTAGCTACCGGTGCCTATAACGACGCCGTCAAACTGGCCGACGGGCGAATGGCGCAGATCGGGGCGCAACTCATCGGGGTCGTTGTCGGCGTTGCCTTCGCAGTGGTTGGCAGCTGGATTGCGCTCAAGCTCACAGCCGCCATGACCGGTGGTCTGCGAATGGAGTCGAGGGACGAGGTACAAGGAATGGATCTGGTGATCCACGGCGAAGAAGGATACAATTTGGATGCCTGAGTTCGCCATGAAAAAAATCGAAGCGATTATCCAACCGTTCAAGCTCGAAGACGTCAAGGAAGCACTCAAGGCCATCGACGTCGATGGCATGACAGTGACCGAGGTGCGGGGACATGGCCGGCAAAAAGGCCACGTGGAAATCTATCGAGGCCGCGAGTATCAGGTCGACCTGATCCCTAAAGTGAAGCTGGAAATGATCGTCGCGGCCGCCCGGGCCGAAGAAGTCATTCAAACCATCGTCAAAGCGGCCCGAACAGGAAAGATCGGCGACGGCAAGATCTTCGTCTACGACATCGGCGAGGCAATCCGCATTCGTAATAATGAGCGAGGCGACGCCGCGCTCTGACGGCTAGCGGTTCATCCCTGCAATTGAATTTGGAATCTGGAACAGCGTCTTGCCGGCGGTCACATACAGAGTTTTGTTATCGGGCCCGCCGAACGCGGTATTGGTGATCGTATCTTCCGGAATTGGAATAAAGCGAAGTAACTTCCCTTGCGGAGAAATGACGTGGACGCCGCATTTGGTATCCAGTGTTTCCTTCGTCCCGCGCAACCGGTGCAGTCCCGCGGCCGCATAAATATTACCTTCCGTGTCAATGGTCATTCCGTCCGCGCTGCGTCCCGGATAGAAATTATAGTGGACACGCCGATTGGAGAGCGTCCCTTCGGGCGATAAGTCAAAGGCACGAATCGCACGTGTTCCGCCGTCCACTTTGTTCGCCTCGATCAGGTAAAAGGTCTTATCGTCCGGCGAAATCACCAACCCGTTCGGCCACTCCGTTTCAGGCTCAGTCAACAACCGGGCAATCTTCCCATCCAGATCGATCCGATAGACGCCGGGCTTACCAGTCGTCCCGGACGCCTTCGTCGCTGGCGAGGTCGAATCCGGCGCTGGATCGGTGAAGTACAACCGGCCCTTCGAATCGATCGTCACGTCGTTGGGAGCATTGAACAGCTTGCCTTCGAACTCTGTGGCAATCTCTTCCACCTTGCCTGTCTTTAGATCAGTCCGTGTAACGCGCGGTTTGTTCCGCTCCCCGTCGGACCCTTCGCAGGCAATCAACCGGCCCTGCTGGTCGAACAGGAGGCCATTGGCGCGATTGGAATCCGCACGGAACACTTCGTGCTTCTTTGTCTGCGCGTTAAACCGCAAAATCCGGTTATTGGCAACGTCGGTGAAATAGAGCATCCCATCCGGCCCTTGCGCCGGCCCTTCGGTAAAGGCCACCGAAGTCGCAACGGTCGCCTCCGGTTCAGAGGCTACGGCCGCCTGCTGTGCAGGTTTCTCAGCACAGCCAGCCAGTATCAGGACGGGAACAACAAACAGTGCGCGCATGCACACGGATCGTATCACTAATCGTCCAGCGAGTTATCCGACCCGACCTGCTCCCGCTCCAACTCCAACTGGATTTCCCGTTTCAACGGGGTCAAATACTGCAGTGTCAGAAAGTTCACCAGGCTCAACACGACGGCGATATGAAAGTACCCGAAACCCGCCGCGGCGCCCAGAATGCCGACGCACCAGACACTCGCCGCCGTTGCCGTACCGCTTACGCTGTGCTTCGCCCGAAGGATTGCGCCCCCACCAACGAACCCGATCCCAGTCACGAGCCCCTGCAAGATCCGCGACAGCGCATCGGGCGAGGAGTTGGAAAAACTGGAGCCCAACATTGCGAGTCCACAACTGGCGATCGCCACGATAGGAAACGTCCGCAATCCAGCGCTGCGAGCCTCCCGCTCCCGGTTCCAGCCAATCGGTAGCGCCAAGGCATAAGCAATGCTCATACGGAGCAAATCCTGGCCGATTTGTTCAATGGTCGGTGGCATTGAACTTTTATACACCCTCGGCGGCTACACGCCGCGCCGGTCGCCCCATATGTCAACGTGAACGCGCGGGCTGTAACGGTAGCCGTTTTCCAAACACAACGGCACCAGCCACGCCGCCCGCTCCCGAATCACCTCTGGCGACCGGCCCTCCGGCATCAGCAATACGTTCTCAGCCGGCGCGCCCAGTACCGACACCACGTGGCCAATCTCGGCCAGATCCTCCGGCGAGGCCACGACGAACTTTAGCTGGTACGAATAGGCGTCCATCAAGCGCCGCAAAACGTCCGGCTGCATTCGCGTCCGTTCGTGCACCGGCCCCCACTTCGCATCATCCGGAGTGGAGTTCGCCAACTTCGGTGAAATACTCATCAGGTCACACGCAACGGCGGCAAAAACCGTCCCAGCCGTCTCAACTGTAATATGCAACCCGCTCGCACGCAGTGCCTCCGTCAGCGCCACCACTTCGGGGGCAATCATCGGCTCCCCGCCCGTCACAACGACGTGCCTCGCACCAAATCCGGCCACTTGCGCCACCAGCGAATCAACCGTTCGCACCTCGCCCTCCGGTGTCCACGAAGTATACGGCGTATCGCACCACTTACAACGCAAGTTACATCCCGATGTCCGGACAAACACCGAGGGAACACCAACTAACTTCCCTTCCCCTTGCACTGAATAAAATACTTCGGCGATCTTCACAATCCGTACCGGTCCCACAACCGGTCCCGAACCCCGGCCTCGGCGAACCCCTTCGCCCGCAATAGGCAGGAATCACACTCCCCGCAGGGCCGGCCATCCGCGGCCGGGTCATAGCAGCTATGTGTCAACCCATAATCCACCCCGCAAGAGGCGCCCAAACGAATAATTTCCGCCTTCGACAACTGCAACAGCGGCGTGTGAATCTTCAACTTCGTCGTGCCTTCCACACCAGTTTTTGTCGCCAGATTCGCCATCGCCTCAAACGCCGCCACAAACTCCGGCCGGCAATCCGGATACCCCGAATAGTCCACCGCGTTCACGCCGAGAAAGATATCCGACGCACCTAAAACTTCCGCCCACGCCATCGCGAAAGACAGGAAAATCGTGTTCCGCGCCGGCACATAGGTAATCGGAATCCCCGGCTCAATCTCTTCCACGGAATGGTGCTTGGGAACGTCGATGCCAGCCGTCAAGGCCGACCCGCCGAACATCCGCAAATCAATATGCGCCACACGATGATCAACCGCGCCCAATGCCGCGGCCACATTTCGCGCCGCCTCCAGTTCGAAGATATGCCGCTGGCCGTAATCGAAGCTCAGCGCATAGCTCGTAAACCCGTCCCGGCGGGCAACACCCAGGCAAGTCGCCGAATCCAAGCCGCCGCTCAACAAACAAATCGCCTTACGCATTTTCGTCAATCATCCGTGCCAAGAAATAGCCAATCACCGGAAACGCCGATACACACGCCATCGCCGTCCCAAGCCCCACCCGATCCGCCGTCCAGCCAACCAACGGAATAAACACCAGGCCCGCGCTGCCCCAGGCAAACCCCATCATCAACGCCGATACCGTGCCCGCCTGCGTCGGCACCAACCGCTGCCCCATCACCAGATTCACCGGAATCGTAAATAGAAGTAACAGCCCGGCCAGCGCCAGCGCCACCAGTGCCAGCCACCCATCCGTCAGGAAGAACATGGCCAGAAACGGGAGGCATCCGGCCATCGAAATCAGAATGACGCGTTTCCCTCCGTAGCGGTCCGCCAGGTTGCCGCCCAGAAATCCGCCCAGTCCTCCAAACGCCAGATATAGAGTCAACCCCAACGCCGCCGATTGCACAGAAAACCCGCGTTCCCGATTCAAATAGAGCGGCAAGAACTGCGAAAACACCATCTGCACAATGCTGCGAATAAAGACCAGAGAAAACAGGATTGCCAGCGGCCGCCACTTCGCCCGCAACGCGGCCGCATCGAAGTGGTTAGAGGTCTCCCGCGAGACAGGAGCCAACCGGAACTGAAAGGCCAGGTAGATAGAAACCAACACTCCGGGAACAGCGCCCAACCACGTCATCTCGAGCCCATACCGCTCAGAAAGAAACGTGAAAAACGCCGGGCCAAAGGCCATACCGAATGTCCCGGAGCTGATAAACACCGCCATCCATCGCGACTTGTTCTCACGAATGCGCGCGGTTGCGTTAGCCGACGCCTGTGGATGAAACGACGCAATCCCCATGCCGCCCAGCATCACCATCGCGATCAGCATGGGATACCCCGTCGCCAAGCCCAACGACGAAATGAAAATCCCAGCCATCGCCGGAGCCAATACAGTGAACAGCCGCGAACCCGATTTGTCCGACAAGATCCCATACACCGGCTGCAACAGAGAGCTAGAGAAAATCAACATCCCCGCCAGCAACCCGGCCTGCGCTAAACTCAAGCCAAACCGCTGCACCAGCATCGGTTGAAACGAACTCAAACCGCTGGAATACAGGTCGATGAAGAAGTGCGCAAACGACAGTAGCGCAAGCGCCTGGTAGCCAACCCGATTCGATCCGCTGTCCGTAAAGGAAAGCGAACGATCAGACGCCAAACTGGCAGTTTTTGAGCTCATTACGAAGGGGAACGGCGAATGCGGGTACGAATTTCAAGTATAGCGAAACCCTTTTCAGGGTCCGGGGTTTGTAAGGGAATGCGAACAAAGGTATTGGTGTGTCTTCTTGCGGCCGGAGCCGCGCTCGCCCAGCCCCCGGCGAACCCGGTGGTGAATCCACGCGGCGTCATCAATGCCTACACGCAACAGCCCGCTCCCTCGCCAGTGCCCCCCGGCGGCATCATCTGGATCAACGGCATCAACCTAGGCCCGGCCGCCGGCTGGAAAGCCACTGGTGCTCCGCTCCCGACGCAGGCGCTCGACCCGGCCATTGAAGTGCGCATCGGCAATCGTCCCATCCCGCTGTACTCCATCACGCCGTCCCGCATCGTTGCTCAAGTGCCAGTAGATACCCCGCAGGGCCTCACCCAGATCGTCGTCCGACGGGGCGAACAGCAGAGTGCGCCCGCCCGCTTCACCGTCATCCAGCCCAGCCCGGCCATCTCCACCGCCAACGGCAACGGCTTCGGCGCAGCCGGCACTGTCGCTGGTAACACCGTCACGTTGCGAGCCACCGGGCTGGGCCAAACAGATCCCCCCACCCTTCCCGGTGAACTGCCATCGGCCGACACACCGGCCTCGCCCCGCGTTCCGCTCCGAGCCTTGATCGGTGGCATGCCCGCCCCCGTCTCCGCCCGGCTTTCCAGTGACGTTGTTGGCGATTTTGAAGTGTCCATTGAGGTGCCGGCCACCGCTGCGCCCGGAGAGGTCATCCGTCTATTTGCCGGAAACAATACGGGGAACGCAGTGACGATGAACGCACTCCCAGCTCCTGAAGTCAGCTTCGTCCCCTTGCCGCCCAATTCGAACAACCTCCGCGCCATGGTCGCCAGTGACCTCCGGCCCGGCTATCTCGTCCTAAACGGCCCCCGCGGCGATGACGGTTGCTGGCCGACCGTACTCGTCGATTTCAGCGCGAACGGGTCCTCGCGCTTGCCTGGTTGCCAAACCGCGGCGGTCGCACAACTCCAGTCGCCCTTCACCGCCAGCAACGAAGGAAATGCGCTCGCTACCTTGCAAGGCCCCGCGGACGGAGATGTGAATACAGGAATCAGCACAAAGGTTACGGTTCTCCAACCCGGCGCGGACCCGCGAGAAGTAGAGCTGCCCGGCAAGGCATCCACACTCATTGCCACCGCTGACGGCAACTTTGCTGCGTTGCTCCCCGGTACGCCCGCGCGGCTGGCACAAATCGATCCGGTTAGCGGCGAGGTTAGCGAAGCCGCTGCCGGCGGCTTTCCGGGCGCTGGCGGGGGGGGTGGCGGCGCAGGCGGCGGAGGGATCAATATCATCAACCTCCAGATCGACCTCGGCGATGGAGTGAAAGAACTCGTCAGTCAACCGGTTGGACTCGGTCAGAATCAACAGGCGGTCATCGCCGTCGATTCCTTAGACACCCCGACGAAGGCCAAGTTCGCCATCCTCAATGCGCAAGGGCAGGCCCAGGGTATCGTCAACTTTCCCGAGGGCTGGCTCCCCATGCTCGCACCGACCGAACAGGCGCCCAATCAAGGTGGCGGCAACCAGGGCGGAGGAGGAGGAGGAGGAAATCCGGGAGGCGGATTTCCAGGTGGCCTGCCAGGCGGCCTGCCCGGCGGTCTCCCGGGAGGGCTTCCCGGCGGTATACCTGGCGGGGGCGGAAACCCCGGCGGCAATATCGTAAACCGGTTCCGCGCAACGGTACAGTATGACGCCGTCGGCCGCCAGTTTTACGTCCTTGCCCGAGCGACCAATAAGTCGCGCGACGCATTCCTCCGCTTCCCGATTCAAGCGGGTCAGGCGGCGGAGACACTTCCCTTCTCCGAAGGCAAATTCGCGGCCTCCTGTACCGCCCAAACGCGCACGTTCACCCTCGAACTCGC
>CANIFK010000233.1 GCA_947466555.1 Acidobacteriota bacterium
GAGTCAATTTTTATGAAACCGCCGTCGCCGTCAATTGTAACTTCGGTCGCCTTGATCTGCATGCAACCGCCGCTATGCATCTTAACGGAGCCAACGCCCTTTAGTTCAAGGATGTTTCGGGCAACGGTTTTGACGTCTTTGCCAATGAGTCCAGCATTGCCGATAGCCTTCAAACCCAGATCGCCGAGCGCGGAGAGCGTCAGATTGGAGTCGCTCGCGAATAGGGAATCTCCCTTGACGTGGTGGCTGCTTTTGCCGTTGATTTTGATCCGGGAATCGCCGGTGACGGACTGATTGAAGTCGCCGCCAATGGACTCGAAGTAGCTGGCTTTGCAACGAACGTGAATATCCTTTTCGCCGTGGATGAAGATGTGCTCGCTGCCGATTTTGTCCTCGAAACGGATCTCATTCAGGTTCTGCGAACCGGCTCCCGGCGTGGACCGGGACTTGATGCCGGACTGGGTCTTATTCGCCGGCAACTCGTGCGGCGGCATCTGGTCGGCGTTATAAACGCTGCCGACGATGATGGGCTGATCGGGGTCGCCTTCTTCAAACGCCACGATCACTTCCTGGCCGATGCGGGGGATGTGGATCATGCCCCACTGCTTGCCGGCCCAGGGGCTGGCGACGCGGGTCCAGCATGAACTGGTGCCGTCAAACTTCCCCTGGCGGTCCCAGAAAAACTGCACCTTCACGCGACCGTATTTGTCGGTGAAGATCTCCTCGCCCGCCGGGCCGGTGACGACGGCGGTTTGCGTGCCGTAGATAGTGGGCTTGGGCGTGATGCGGTTGGGCGAATACGGCAGTTTATAGGGGATACAGGTGAAGCTGATCTCCGGGTCCGGGCTGATTTCGACGTCGGTGGCCCCGTAGCTGCCGGCCTGGAAAATGGAGACGTTGGCGGAGGTGATGACGTAGACGTCGTTATCGCTATAGTGCCGGTCGAGTGTGAACTTGAAGCCGGGAACGATGTTGAGATAATCCGTCAGCGCGGTGATTTGTAGCGCGTTCACCGTCTCCTGCTGCATGCGGATCTTGGCGGTTCGATGGTTGTCCTCGTAGATCTTCTGCAGATCCCCGGAGCGCTCCGAACCGGGCGGGGCGATGCCGTCGAACCGCTGTGCGTAGCCGCCGGGGAAGTCGTAGAGCTCCAGGTTTTCGTTGCCGGCGAGCTTCAGTTTGTGGCTGACCTCACCGACCTGAATATCTTCGTCCACCATCTCCTGCGCGTCGAGCGGCTTGTGCGGCAGTTCGAAGGAGTGGTCCCACAGCGTCACCTTGCCCGGCTTCAGCACCTGCTGCTTTTCCCAGGAGTAGATGATGCACTCGTCTTCCATCCCGCCGCGGTCGGCGTCGTAGCAGAGCGTCGGCTCGAAGGGCAGCTCCTCGTGGCTCTGCGGCGAGTTGGCGAGGACTAGCGTATGGCCTTCGTCGGTATGACGGAAGAAGTAGTAAATGCCCTCTTCTTCCATGATGCGGGAGGCGAAGGCGAAGTCCGATTCGCGGTACTGCACGCAATAGTCGCGCGGTTCAAAGGTGCCGGAGATTTCGAAGTCCGTGTCGATGCCCTCCAGCACCTTCTTCAGAATGTCCGGCACGGCCATCTGCTGGAAGATGCGGCTTTGCGTACGCTGGCTGAGGAGCCAGAGCGTGGGCACGATCTCCATGCGGTAGGCGGTGTTGAAGTTGCTGCGCGCCCCGCGGGAAAAAGATTTAACGATGCCGTGAAAGTACCGTTTGTTGTGGTCTTTCAGGATCGCGCTGACCCACACCGGCTGGCCGACGATGGCGGAGAAATCGGCCGGCTCGTCGTTGGAGCCGATGGCGTCGATTTCAAAGGAATAGAGGTGCGAGATGCCCTCACGCCCTTGAATGCTGCGAATCAGCAGGGCGTCTTTGCCCAGTGGGGTCTGGAACTCCAGGAGACGTTTATCTTGCGTTGTCTTCGACATTACTGGCGGCCTATATCAGATAGCGGAATCGATGCAGGAAATCCATCGTCAAAAAACTGAAAAGCAGGGACAGCTTGCGCCATCCCTGCTTCCTGGCGCGCGGGCTAGTTGTAAGCGAAGCTGCCGTCTTCGGTGAGGGACACGGCGATGTGATCCTGCTTTTCGCCGGTGGCCATCATGGTCAGAATGCGGTTGGAGATCTCCGGCAGCAACGTGTTGGTGAGGATATTGTCCACGTTGCGGGCGCCGGATTCCACTTCGGTACAACGGGCGGCGATGGCATTGAGCACGGCGTCGTCGTACTGCAGAGACATCGCGTGATTCTCTTTCAGACGGCGCTGGATCTTGCCGAGCTTGAGGCGGATGATCTGCTTCAAGGCTTCGTCGCGGATGGGGTAGTAGGGGATGATCACCATGCGGCCCAGGAAGGCCGGCTTGAAGATCTTGTCCATTTCGGGCTTGATGGTCTTGACCAGACCTTCGACGGACGGCATCGTGTCCGGGTCCGCGGTCAGCTTCATGATCGTGTCCGTGGCCGCGTTGGAGGTCAGGATGATGATCGTGTTCTTGAAGTCGATTTCGCGGCCTTCGCCGTCTTCCATGCGGCCCTTATCGAAGACCTGGAAGAAGAGTTCCAGCACGTCCGGATGGGCTTTTTCGCACTCGTCGAGCAGCACCACCGAGTACGGCCGGCGCCGCACCGCTTCGGTCAGCACGCCGCCCTCGCCGTAGCCCACGTATCCGGGAGGCGAACCCTTCAGGGTGGAGACGGTATGCGCTTCCTGGAACTCGCTCATGGCGATGGTGATCATGTTGCGTTCGCCGCCGTAGAGCAGGTCGGCCAGCGTCAGCGCGGTTTCGGTCTTACCCACACCGGACGGGCCCACCAGCATGAAGACGCCGATCGGTTTATCCGGATCTTCCATCTTCGCCTTGGACACCTTCACGCGCTGCGCGATGGTCTCCAATGCGTGATCCTGACCGATGACGCGCTGGCACAACTGCGGCGCCAGATTGATCATCGATTCAATCTCGTCCTTCAGCATTTTGCCGACCGGGATGCCGGTCCAGGAGGAGATGATTTCGCTCACCTGTTGGGCATCCAGCGTAACGCCGATGAACGGATCCTCGCCCTGCACCGCGTCGAGCTCCGTCTGCATCGCGGCCAGTTCGGCGCGCATGGGGCCAAGCTTTTCGGTGGCGTTGGCTTCGGCGGCGGCCTCTTCGATCTTGCCGCGCAACTCGCGCATCTTGCCGACGAGTTCCGATTCCTTGGCGAAACGCTCTTTCATCGCGGCGAGCTTTTCGGTGGATTCAGCACGTTCGGCGACGATCTTAGCCAGGCGCGCCGAGTGGTCGGTGTCGACAGCCTGCTCCCGCGTCAGCACGCGTTCCTGCACTTCCAAATCGTCCAGGCGGCGCTGCAGATCTTCAATCGGCGCGGGCGTCGAGTTCTGACCCAGCGACAACTTGGCGCACGCGGTATCGAGCACGCTGACGGCCTTGTCCGGCAACTGCCGGCCGGCCACATAGCGGTGCGACAGGCGCACGGCCGCTTCCACGCCTTCATCCAGGATGCGCACTTTGTGGTGCTTTTCCAGGAACGTGACAACGCCGCGCATCATCACCATGCAAACCGCTTCGGTGGGCTCTTCCACCTTCACCACCTGGAAGCGGCGGGTGAGGGCCGGATCCTTTTCGAAGTACTTCTTAAATTCGCTCCACGTGGTGGCGGCGATGGTGCGCAGTTCGCCGCGGGCCAGAGCGGGCTTCAGCAGGTTGGCCGCGTCGGAACCGCCGGCCGCGCCGCCGGCGCCAATCATGGTGTGCGCTTCGTCGATGAACAGGATGATCGGCTTGGGGCTCGACTTCACCTCTTCGATCAGGCCCTTCAAGCGATTTTCAAATTCGCCCTTGATGCCCGCGCCGGCTTGCAACAGCGCCATATCGAGCGAGTGCAGTTCCACGTTCTTCAACGGCGGCGGCACGTCGTTGGCGGCGATGCGCACGGCAAGGCCTTCCACAACGGCCGTCTTGCCGACGCCCGGCTCACCGGTAAGAATCGGGTTGTTCTGGCGGCGGCGCAGCAGAATGTCGATCATCTGCCGGATTTCGGCGTCGCGGCCAAGGACCGGATCCACCTTCCCTTTGCGGGCTTTTTCGGTGAGATTTTCGGTATAAGCGTCCAGGTTCGGCGTCTTGCCGGCGCCCGGCTTGGCGCCCGCGGCGGAAGCGGCGGCAGGGCCACCAGCGCCACCGGAGAGCGGCGCGGTCTCTTCCGAAGAGTTCTGCGTGATCAGCATGAACTCTTTCTTCAAGCCCTCCACGTTGATCTTCTGCAGTTCCTTGGAGAACTCTTTCACCTGACGGCTCAGCTCTTCGTTGGACAGAAGAGCGACGACGCAGAATCCGGTGCGGATCTGGCCGGCGTTGAACTCAATCGATCCGATGGTCCACGCTTCGGTGAGCATCTTCAGCACGGATTCGCCGATGCCAGGCGTCCGGGCGTTGCCCCGTTTGAGCTTGTCGATCGACGCATCGACTTCCTGCGTCAGCCGGTTGGCGTTCAGGCCGTAATGATTGGCGATATAGGCGAAGTCGTTGTCGGTACCATCCATCAGCAGGCGGAGGAAATGCTCCACCTCGATGTAATAGTTCGTGCGCGACATGGCCAGCTTGGCGGCATCTTCCACAGCGCTGCGCGTGTTGGAGTTGAGCTTACCAATTAGCGATTTCAGATTCACGCTCATAGGGGGTCCTTTCAGATTTAGAAACGGAGAACGGCTTCGTAAGCGTCAGCGATACGAGGTTTGGTCTTGACCCAGGTGGTCCAACCCAACTGCACTTCATCCAGGTAGGGGCCGGGTGCGGGATACGGAGCATCGCCGAGGCCGGTGTGGCTGGCGGGTACTTCTTCCTTTGCCAGAATCAACTGGACTTCGAAGTCCATCGAGGGTCCGGCGTAGAAACGGGCCATCTCCCGCAGCGGCGTGTGCGCCGAACCGTCGGGAAGAAAATCGCGATACTGCTTCAGCGTCAGCGGGCCGATGATCAGGCGCACCGCCGATTGCTGATCGTAGACTTCGTCGCCCACAATGGCGCCCACGCCGAGCTGTTCGGAGAAGTCGTCGGCCGTGTCGAACACGCACAGCGAATCGTCGTTCAACGGGTACCAGGCGCCGACGAATTGCTGGATGTCGCAGGGAACTTCGAAGTAATCGGCAATGAGATTGGCGAGACCGCAGGCGGGGCGATGGCGCGAGCTGAGCAGGCCGCTATAGAAGATCAGCGAGTCGTCCGGGATCGGCAACCGGCGCTGCAGTCCGGGCGTGCCCATGCCGACGAGGTCGAGCAGAATGTGCGAAAAACGGTCGCGATCGCCGCGTTCATAAGCGATGGGAAAGCGGTACTTCTCCCAGGCCTGGAAGAACAGCGAGATCATCCGGTGGTTGAAGACGTCGAAGAAACCGGCGGTGGAGGTGTCGCGCTGGCGGAAGCGTTCGCGGATGAACTCGGTGTAGTAAAGCGGCAGGACGCCCTGGGGCCCAGTGAGGCCCATAAAGTTCACGGTGACTTCGGCCTGGCCGGATTCCTTGAACTCGATTCGCTGAATTTCGCTGGCCGGGAAGGAGAGCTGCTGATTGGCCTTGAACCGCGCCACTTCACTCTTCGGCGGCGCATATTGCCCAACGGGCGCGCGGTCGGGCGCCAGGCGTTCCAACAGCCGGACGGCCTGGAAGAACTCGAACGTAAACCCTTCTTCCTCCATGCGGTCGCGCATGTAGGCGTGGCCCGGCGGCGGCATCGGCACGCGCATCGCCGGTTCCTGGGGAATTTCGACTTCCTCTACACCAGGATCTGGCGTCCCGCTCTCGGAGCCCATTTGCCCAATACCTCCTTTCTCTGGCGGCTGTGCGCCGTCAAGCGAGTGAAGGAGTTCATCGTCGTATACAGCGCCAGGAAGCGCTCAATCACAGCGGTGAAGAGGTAGGCGCCGGCGCCCACGAACTGCTCTTCGTCCACTTCGATATCGATCGCCACGCCACGCGCGAACGTGATGCCGTTCTCCGAAATCAGCCGCGCGAATTCGCGTTTATGCGTCAGCCCGGATATCCCGGCGATCTGCTTTTGCAGGTGCGAGAAGCTGGCGTATTCGTACAGCCGCAGGATCTCCTGCAACG
Organism: Acidobacteriota bacterium; assembly: GCA_947466555.1. Classification (GTDB taxonomy): domain Bacteria; phylum Acidobacteriota; class Terriglobia; order Bryobacterales; family Bryobacteraceae. The sequence goes on from CANIFK010000233.1 coordinate 6,134, forward strand.
CCTCCCGCCCGTCTTCAACGAGCGAAAGGTGGTTCAGCGAAAGGTGCGAAATCAGCCGCCACAGCGCGCCTTTGCCCGTCGGCGGGCGCACCGTCGGCGTGAGTTTACGCAGAATGATGGCCTTGCGAATGGTCGCCATGCCCTGCGATTCCAGGTCGCCCTGTTCATTGCCGAAGGGCATGCGGGAAGGGATGTCGCGGTTGGTGCAGACGGTGCGCACGGTTAGCGCGTCGAAGTCCGGACGCATGGGCCGGCCGACGACGTCGACAAGGCAGATGGAGACGTCCGTGCCCTCGTCGTTCCGCCGGTGAGACGCTCGCCGTACGGCGTGCCAGAAGGTCTGGCGCCGTTCGCGAATCGTGCCGTGGCGGTAGGAATAGAACGGCTCGAAATACGTGATCTCGCCCGTCGTCGGATTGGCCGACAGCACCTCTTCGATGCTGAAGATCTCCATTGCGCCCTGGCGCCGCACGTCGGGGACAATCGTGTATTCCGTCTTGTTCTGCGTCAGCAGAATCGGCTCCGCGGTTTGATTGAAAAGATTGATAACCGGCGTGCAGTTCAGCCGCAACGTCTTGTCGTCGATCGAGACTTCCAGTTGCTGCATGCGCTCGAAGCGCTCGAAACGGTCGATCAGAAAGACAACTTCCACGCCGCCCTTGAAGCCGGACGTCGCCAAAGCCTCAAGGCCTTTCAGCCGGAAAAAGAAGAACTTCTCGGGACAGTGGAAATATTCCTGGATGAGCCGGTAGCCCTCGAAGGAGCGCTTCGGGTACGGCAGCATGGCCTCGCCTTCGTCGAAGCCGCAGGCCTCCAGGCACTGCGAAGCGGGCAGGGAAATGGCTGGGCGGCGGGAGCCGGGCGTCAGGTCACGCAGCAGGATCTGCGAGCAGCTATGGCTCAGCAGTTCGTACAGCGAATTGGCCACCGACGATTCCCCGTTGACGTAGAACTTCAACTCCGCCAGCGGCATCTTGTCGAACTGCGCCTGCCCCGTCAGCCGGAGCTCCGTACGCAGCGCGGCCACGGCCGAACTCACCTTGGGCGCGGGGTTCAAGCGGTCCGGCGATTTCCACTGGGTCTTCGAAATCTGGAACGGCCAGAACGTCACTTCCTGGCAGGTCTGAAACCGCATCGGCAGCCCGTCCACCGGGCGCGATTGCAGGCTGGTGCCGCGGGCGACGGTGGATCCATTCATCAGCCCCGCGTTCTCCGGATCCGTGTACATCTCCACGATCGTCATCGACGGGATGGGCCGGATGAAGTGCGGATAGATGATGCTCAGCAGCGCCTCGGTGATCTCCGGGAACTGGTCGTCAATTTTCAGGTGGACGCGGCCAGCCAGAAACGCGAACGCCTCCAGCAAACGCTCCACGTGCGGGTCCTCGCACTGCGTGTCTTCCAGAACCAGCCGGCTGGCGATCTTTGGATACTTTTCGGCGAACTCCGCGCCCATCTGGCGGATGAACGTCAGTTCGCGCTCGTAGTAGAACAGCAGGTCGTCC
>CANIFK010000234.1 GCA_947466555.1 Acidobacteriota bacterium
CAAAATGCCCGTCACAATCAGGATCACGAACAGGAAGAAGCTCATCAACCCGAGCCCCATCGTGAACCACGGTTTCAGCGTATGCCGATCGACCTTCACCGGATGGATATGCAGGAAGAAGTTCGTGAAGCTCGTCTGGCTTCGGCCCAGGTCCGAATCCGGCAGCGGATGCCGGAAGATCGACGACCAGATCTCCTGCGGCAACACCCGTAGCCGATCGAACGTCTTGGGCTTTTTCACAACAGCAGTGGGTTCGCTCATAAAAATCTGCTTAGACGTTGAAATACGTGCCAGGCTTGATTTCCTGGTCTTTGTCCACTTCCAACTCCCCATTCGGCGCCAGCGAAACTTTGTACCAGGCCAGCGGCTTCGGCGCCGGTCCGCCCGTCACGTTCCCGTCCTGGTCGTACCGCGACCCGTGGCACGGGCACGAATACCCCGTGTCCGACGGGCTCACAATGCAACCCAGATGCGTGCAAGTCGTCGACACCGCCGCGAACTGATCGCCATCCCGCACCAGGCAGATCCGCCGGTCTTCCAACGCCAGCTTCGTCCCCGAAGGAAAGTCGTCCGGCTTGCCCACGTGGAACCGCGAAGGCTGTCCATATGTCGCCCGCGGCTTAATGAACACAAAGTTCGAAAACGCGCTCAGCACCGCCGAACCAATCAGCCCGAAAGCGCTCAAAAACGTCAATACCCGTCGGCGCCCACCGGCCTCTTCCTGTTCCGCCGGCTTCTGCGTGCCATGGTTACCCATTCCGTCTCTCCTCTGCAGGTTTCGCGGAGTCCACTATCTCTTCCACGTCCGACCAGAAGACCTGATACTTGGCCTCTTCCAGATCCCGGAAATAGTCCCGCTTCACGGAGAAAACGTATATGCACGCCGCGCCGATACCCATCAGCAGGCTCGCGACGATTGCAATCCAGGTTTGCTCCATGTCTCCGTACCCAGTGCAGCCGAAGCACCAAAGTGGAGCTACTAGTTTTCAACTACTTGGCGGCTGGGGTGGGGGATATGACCCACTGGCCCTTAGTACCATAGGGGGAAATAATCCCCCATTAAATGAGCGTTCTCTCATGATCCCGTCCGAACTCCGCTACCAACGTCGATGGCTATCCCCAGGCCTCGCCACCGTCCTCGGCCTTCTCTACCTCCCCCTCGCCTGGGCCGTCCTCGGCGCCGTCCGTCACCCGGAAACCTTCGGCCAAGGCGTACGGCTCTTCCTACCCTTCTTCGCCATCCTCACCTACCTCGTGGCCGCCCTAACGGCCAACCATCGTCAGGCCCGCGTCCGACCCACCGGAGTCGAAATCCGCCTCCGCCCCTTCCCCCTCGGCAATGGCCGCACCGTCCCCCGCGAGGCCATCGCCTGCTGCTATCACCGCCAGATCATCGACTACGCCAAGGGCCACGCCATCAGCACCCACTACACCATGGGCATCCAAACCCGCGACGCCGAAATACTCGATCTCCTCGGCCTCTGCCCCACCGAAACCGAAGCCGCCACCGCCGCCGCCCAAACCGCGCAGATTCTCAGCACAGCCTCGCCCCTCGAAGTCCGCCCACCAACCCCCGCCAAGCCCGGCCGCCCCAGCGTCCTGGCGTTCTTCCTATGGGTGACGCTCACGCTGCTCTCCATCGTGGCCGGCGCCGCCTGGGAAATCTCCGCCGGAACCCTCTAGATTCCCAGACCGCAAAAAAACATTCTTCAGGTTGTCATAGCTGCACAACTGCTTCATCCCCAGCGGCGCCTCAGTCCGCTACCTCAGTTTCCCGTTATTCGTTGAAGCCTCAATCAAACCCAGCAGCCAGGAAGTCTCCAGTACCGCCGCAATCGCTGTCACCTGCCCCCTCGAATTCCGATCGATCGTCTCCGTCATCCCGGACCATAGGATATCGTCTTTGGCTCCCCATCGGCCGTCAACGTCGCAACCGCGTATCCATACCCCCCCGCCCAACGCAATCAATGGCCGATTCGCCGGTGTGCCGGATCATGCACGATAAAGTGTCATCTCTCATTCATGGCGACCCAATGAAAGAGTGAGGGGCAGTCGGGTTCGCCCGCCGGTACCGCATCCTCCTCACCGTCGAGTTCGAACATCGCCCCGTCGCTGCACCGAACTAACAGTACCGACCCATCAAAACTGCGCCCCACATCGACAAATCCATTGCGAATCCCACCCAACTCCAAGACGTCACCCGTAGGGCTTTGGGCCATTTTATATCTGCTAAAGAACTCGACGACCTCAGGAGGTAATGAGCCAGGCAGACCTTTATCGGTTCGGGCAACATGGATCCAGCCGTCGACAGCCTGGTACCGCGCTCTAAAAGCGCCGCTTCGCGCCCTTGACTGCTCCGGGCCATCGGGAGAATTACCCATATGGGGAATGGATAGCTCTGCGATGGAACTCCGTCGAGTCAGATTAGTCAGCACACTTAGGCAACGGCATCTCGCAGTCTGCGTTCAGCGGCATCCAAGGCCTCAATCAGTTCGGAATGTTCGAAGATCCACGCCAAATCCTTGGGATTCGGATATAGCTCAACGTAAAAACGCTCCTCTTCACGCCGGACCTCAGCAAACTGTGCGTCGCCGCGCCAAATTTCTGCCACCAAATCATCCCGATCGGGAACGCTGGCCAGAATAATTTCAAATCCGTTGCTCATCATCATTCAATGAAACCTATGAACTCTTTCCCATCAGCAGAGAACCGAGCGCCATTTCCCCCTGGCACCTTGACCTCCAAGATATTGCCAAATCTAGCATGATGGCTGACGGTTGTTGTCGCTTGAGGATGAGAGAGAATACCCTCTAAAATCTGAACTCCTTGCTGATTCATTGATGCTGCGGAAGTGGAGCGCAATTGTCCAACAACCTGTTGGACGGAAGGCAGCACCCAGGAGGGGGTTCCCCGGCTGCCAAACGCACAAACGGCGAACTTTGATGCGGACCCCGTTATCTGGTACGACAGAAAGAGCCGATGAAGGATCAGTCGCCCACCACGCAGTCCTACGCCGCCCTCTTGAAGAGCATCAAGGAGCGGATTTAGACGGCACAGGTGCGGGCAGCCGTCGCCGTCAACCAGGAACTGGTTCTCCTCTACTGGCGGATCGGGAAGGAGATTCTTTCGCGGCAGGAGCAGGAAGGTTGGGGAAAAAATGTCATCCCGCGCCTCTCAAAAGATCTATCTTCGGCGTTCCCGGAGATGAAAGGTCTGTCGCCCAGGAACCTCGGCTACATGAAGTCGTTCGCGGAGGCCTGGCCCGATGAGGCAATTTTGCAAGAGCCTCTTGCAAAATTGACCTGGTTCCACAATCTCACCCTTCTGGAAAAGATAAAGGCCCGGGAAGAGCGGCTGTGGTATGCCCGCGCTGTCATTGGGCACGGCTGGAGCCGGAACGTTCTGGTAATCCAGATCGAAGCGGGCCTCTATCGACGGCAAGGCAAGGCGATAACGAATTTCACCAAAGCTTTACCAGTTCCCCAGTCCGACCTGGCTCAGCAGCTCTTGAAAGACCCCTACAACTTCGATTTCCTCACACTGTCGAAGGACGCTGACGAGCGGGAAGTTGAGACCGGCCTCGTAGCGCACATCCAGAGGTTTCTTTTGGAGCTGGGCACGGGTTTCTCGTTCCTCGGTAGGCAGTACCCGCTTGAAATTGCCGGTGAGGCCTACCGGCTCGATCTGCTCTTCTATCACATCAAGCTTCGTTGCTTTGTGATCATCGACCTGAAAAGCGGCCCGTTCAAGCCGGAGTACACCGGCAAGATGAACTTCTACCTCGCCGCGGTCGATGACATGCTCAAGCACCCAAGCGACAACCCGAGTATCGGCCTCATTCTTTGTAAGAGCAAGAAGCAGTTGGTCGTCGAGTATGCGCTTCGCAACACGGCAACGCCGATGGGGATCGCGGAGTTCAAGCACCTGGAGAAACTGCCTGCGGAACTCAAAGGCAGCTTGCCGACGATTGAGGAGATCGAGGCCGAACTGGAAACGACCGAAGACACGGAAGACTAGTGCCGGCCTAAGCGTCTCGCAACAACCATCGAGATTGCGGGTGACTCAAACTCGCCCCAAAACGCCGATGCGCCCTGCACAGACCCCAATACTCTGCCACACCGCCCACACCAAATCCCCCAAAACCACCCCTCCCAAAAACCCGGTCACAGCCCATCGAAAATAACCCATAACCCACTCATTCCAAAGCAAATAAACTTCCCAAATCACCCCCTCCAAAAGCCGAAAAACTAGACAAAATTGGTAGAATATAAATAGAGAGTGAGCGCGCCGCCCTCCTCCCTCAAAACCGGAATGGACTCCGGCTACCCCCGCGGAAAGGAATCCGCCATGCCCGACACACTCACAGATCTGCATCAGCAGGTCAACGAAGACCTGCGTCCCGAAACACCCCTCGAACGCATCTTCGCTCGCGAAATCGCCTTCGCCACCTGGGAACTCGAACGCGTCCGCGAACACGCCAACAACCCCGCCGCCGAGGCCGCCCTCGGCGCCACCTACAACCGCGCCTCCCGCAACTGGGCCCGCGCCCGCAAGGAGCTCCAACGCCTCCAAACCGCGCGCCTCAACCTCTTCCTCCGCGTCGAAGAGTCCCTCCGGCCCCACATGTCGCTCTACCCAATGGCCGACCCCGCTCGCGTCCCCGCCATCAAGCGGCCGGACCCCGCCCTTGCCAACCTCGCCCGCAGCCTCGAAGCCGAAGCGGCCGGCCTCGACGCACAAGCCGAAACGGAGGAAAAATAGCCATGGCCACCGCCGCCCAGGTCCTCGCCAATCAGGCCAACGCACAGCACTCCACCGGCCCGTGCACCGCCGAAGGCAAGGCGCGCTCCGCGCGTAATAATCTCCAACACGGCCTTACCCTCGGCGTCCTCACCATCGAGGATCACGAACGCCAGGCCCACGCCCGGCTCGCCGAGGAGCTCCGCCAACAGATCCAGCCCGGCTCCAATCTCGAAGAGGAAGCCTTCCGCCAGATCCTCGACGGCGCCTGGCGCCTCGAAAAGATCCACGCCCTCATCGGCCTGCTGTACGCCGATCACAACGGCGACCCCTTCAGCCACCCCGAAGCCGTCGCCCGGCTCCACGCGCTCACCCGCTACCGCGCCGCCGCCGAAATGGTTCTCTACCGCGGCGTCAAAGAGGTGCGCGACCTGCAAACCCTCCGCCTCTGCCGCCGCGCTCACCTGACGTCAGGCGAGAGGGAGCACATCCCGCCCAGCGTCAACCCGGGCCCCAGGATCATGGTCGACGAAAAGCCGATGCACATGGAAGACCGCAACAACTTCTACACCTGCTACGGCTTCGAAGCCTTCGCGGACCGATTCAGTGAAGAAGGTCTGAACAAACTTCACGCCTTCGCCGACGGCATCCGCCGCAGCTACCAGGACGACGGCGCCGGCGACGAAATTTGCGAAGACGAAGCCCAAGCCGCCAACACCGACACCTGTCCCAAGTGCTGACAGCCACCACAGCCGTCGCCGAAAGCTAAATCTGCGAGTTCGAACCCAATCGGTCCGCCCGCCTTGCCCAAACGCATCGCGGCCCCGGACGAACCGCTCTTTGCCTTGAAAATGTACCGTGAGGCAACCGCGATGCCGATCTTGGGACCTCCCATCGTCGGCACTCCGGAACTGATCTTTGAAAATCGAATATCCCAAGCCCACACTCGACGTGTGTCCGCGCCCGGCGGACACACACCAGGGAGGAGCCTACTCCACAACCGTCAACGCAATCCCCGCCACAGGCCGCCGATAAAAATTCCAATCCCCGTGATAAATCGGGCCAATCATCGTCGCCGTGTGCCCCTCAACAACCACCCCATCCGCCCCCCGCCCAAACACACGCAACGGCACCACGCCGGCTTTCTCCAACCCCGCCACCCGCAACTCCATCTCCGGAATCAGCATGTCCGCCCCATCCGCATTCGGCTCAAACAACTGGTCCGCCCGGAACGTGCCCTTCAACCCCGGCATACCCTCCACCCACACATCCACCGGCCCTACAAACCCCATCTCCCGCACCAAATGAACTTTCATCACGGCCGTCCCGCCGCGCTTCACAACCACATTCTCCGGCGTCGTAAACAGCTGAAACCCCGGCCGCCGCGAAGCAAAATGCAGCCGGTACGGATACAACGCCCCGCCCCGGTTCAACCGGTCCCGAACCTCCAGCCGGACTACACCATCCTCCAAAGGCACATAAAACAAAGCACTATCCGGGTTCCCCAATAACCCGCCCCACCCCGCCACCACATCGTCACTCTCCGCCAGCTTCTTCCCGCCCGCATCCCGCAGCGTCAACACCGTGTCCAAATACGGCCCGCCCAACTGCGCGCTCAACGACGTCACCGCCAACGGCACGCCTTTCTTCACCGAAATCCCAAACGAATCCCGCTCCCGCGCCGCGCCCAACACGCCATTCACCACAAACGGCAAAGCCCCCGGCAACGCTCCCTCTCCCACCTCCACCACATCGGAAACCTCCACCCGCAACCCGTCAGCAACACCAGAAGCCCTCGCCACCCACAGCTTCCACAACCCCAACGGCGCCCCCGCCGGCACGGCAAACGAAACGTCCAAAGAACCCTCCCCAACCCGCAAAACCCGCCCCTCAATCCGAGAAACGACATCCTCCCCAAACCGCACCGGCATGGTGTACGGATACGTCATCCGCGCATACTCGCCCCGCCGCAACGCCGTCAGCCAAACCCGCGTCACACCCGCCAACCCCTCCCCCATCACCGTCAACTTCGCCACCGTCCCCCGCCGCGCCCCCAGCGGCGCCACCGCCCGAACCCGCGCGAGCTGCGAAATCCTCAGGAAATACGCATTATTCTTCCCAAACGTAAACCCGCGCGGCCCCCGATACTGGTCCACCCGCACTCCATACACGCCGCCCTTCGCGAACGTATGCGCAATCAGCGGATTCTCGTCATAGTGATCCCGGTCATCGTTAAACACCAACCGCTCCCCCGCCCGGTCCAACAGCATCATCCGCGCCTCCACCGCGGACCCCGCCTCCATCGCCTGCAAATCAAACACCCACCGCTCCCCCGCCTTCACCGAAAACCAATACGTGTCGATGTCCGCCGCCCCATCCAGCCGCCCATAAATCTCCACCGGCAACGCAGGCACCGCCCGCTGCTCGCCCTCCACAAACGCCGCAAACTGGCCGACATTAAACAGCAAATGCCCCGTCGGCCCCTGGGCAGTCATCACGCGCAACATGTGCCCGCCCAGCGCCGCCCCCGCCCCAATCGAAACCAACCCACGAACCCGCCCCGCCTCCCGCAACGTCGTCTGCTCCCAGACGATGTCTTTGCAATCAAACTCCACGCCCGAAGCCGCATCCAGCTTCGTCCCCAAAATCTCCAACTCAACAACGCTCCCTACACGCCCGCCCAACGGGTGCAGCCGCACCAGCGACGGCGGTTCAAAATCCGCCGCAAACCCGCAAGCCGCCGCCATCAACAACCAGAGCCTCACCCAAACAACTCCTTCACCACAGCCCCGTCTTTATTGATCCGCACCGGCCTCCCGTTCGTCCGATACTCCTTGTGCGTATCAATCCCCAGCGCGTGGTAAACCGTCGCGCCCAGGTCCTCAATCG
>CANIFK010000235.1 GCA_947466555.1 Acidobacteriota bacterium
ACCCCCGCCCGCGCCCTCAAACAGGCGCCCCCCGACGGCATGCCCGTCGCCACCTGGGCCACTCAGGCCCTCGGCTTCCAGGCCGACCCCATCCAGACCGAAATTCTCAATACCCACACCCCGCGGCTCATTCTCTGCTGCACTCGCCAGTGGGGCAAATCGAGCGTGGCCGCCGTCAAGGCCCTCCACCTCGCCGCCGCCAAACCCGGCGCATTCATTTTGATCGCCTCGGCCTCTTACAAACAGGCCGCCGAACTCCTCCGCGTCATCCGCCGTCACGCCGAAAAGCTCCTCGGCGCTCGCTGCAAAGGCGACGGCATCAACCGCGGCGCCATCGTTCTCCCCAACGAAAGCCGCGTCCTCGCCCTCCCCCAGTCGCCCGATACCGTCCGCTGCTTCGCCGCCGTCGACGTCATCATCATCGACGAAGCCGCCTTCGTCGAAACCGAAATGCACAACGCGCTCTCGCCCATGCTCGCCACCACCAACGGCCAGCTCTGGCTCCTCTCCAGCGCCAACGACACGACCGGCGAGTTCTACAAAATCTGGCGCGGCAACGGCCCCGAATGGCGACGCTTCAAGGTCACCGCCCCCGAGTGCCCACGCATCTCGCCCGAATTTCTCGCCGCCGAACGCGCCGCCAAAGGCGAAGCGGTCTTCAACCGCGAATACATGTGCGACTTCACCGCCATCGCCACCGTCGGCGTCCCGGAAAGCATCGTCGACGACGCCTTCCGCGGCGACGTCCCGGCCGTCATTTTGCCCAAAGAATAGGGAGCAATCATATATGGAACGCATTGAATACAACTTCTCCGGTTTGGATCTCGGCCAGCGGAATGACCATTCCGCCATCGCCCTCCTCGACCTCGTCGAGGTAACCTCCAACCAGCGCGACCCGGTCTCCTGGGAGTTCATCAAGACCAAGAACTTCCGTCTCCGCGGTCTCCACCGCTTCCCTCTCGGCACGGCTTATACCGAGATTCCCAAACTGGTCCGGACGGCGATTGTCACCCCGCCCCCCGGCCACTTCGGCCGCCAGATCAACACAACCCTCGCCATCGACGGCGGCGGCCCCGGCCTGCCCGTCATCGACATGATTCGTAAGGAGAAGATGCCCTGCTCAATCCTGCCGGCCATCATCACCGGCGCCGGCATGGGCAGCCGTCTCGGCGGCGGCCTATACTCGGTGCCCCGCCGCGAGCTGGTCACCCTGCTCCGCCTGGCTCTGGAAACCCGGAAGCTGATCTTCCCCTCCGACCTCCCGCTCCGCGACGAGTTGAAGGAGGAGCTGATGCACATCGACTCCGCCGGCGGCCAATCCAAGCACGACGACATGGCCATCGCCATCGCCCTCGCCCTCTGGGCCGTCACCAAGCGCCAACCCACCCTCCTGCTCCGCAAACCGGAGTAGAACAACCACCCGGGACCAGCCCGGGCCCCGACCCAACCAGGTTCGGCAGCCCGGGCCCCCAAAAATCGCCGCCAATCCGGTAACCAGAGCGAATCTCCCCCTCGCCCTGTATTAAACTAGAACAGCGTTTCTACCAAAAACCTGCAACAGGTGAAAAAGATCAGAAAGGATGGTGTCCCGGTGAGTTCAAATAACGACTCCGAAAAGGACAAGCAAGCCCAGTCCGGCTTCTCCCGCCGCTCTTGGCTCGGCGGCGTCGGCACAGGTGCCGTCGGCGTGGGTGTTCTCGCGCCCGAAGCCGATGCCCAGGCCGCCCCTAAAGTAATGTCCGGTGAAGTCGAGATCTCTCTCGATATCAACGGCAAAAAGCGTTCCGTTAAGGTCGAACCCCGCACCACTCTGCTCGACGCCCTACGCAACCGCATGGACATGACCGGCGCCAAACGCGTCTGTGATCGTGGTACCTGCGGCGCTTGCACCGTCAGCGTGAACGGCAAGATCGTCTACGGCTGCACCATGCTCGCCGTCGACGCCGTCGGCAAGAACATCCAAACCATCGAAGGCCTGGCCCCCGAAGGCCAGCTCCACCCCGTCTCCGCCGCCTTCGTCAACAATGACGCCCAGCAGTGCGGTTACTGCACCCCCGGCTTCGTGATGGCCGCCAAGGGATTCCTCGACAAGCATCCCAACCCCACCTATGAACAGGTGGAAAAAGGCCTCGCCGGAAATATCTGCCGCTGCGGCACCTACGTCGGCGTCCGAAAAGCCGTTCTGGAAGCCGCGAAGAACTACAAGGGAGGTTCCAATGCCTGAGTACAAATGGCCACCCATGAATAAACGCAAGATCATGGGGCAGCGCTTGAGCCGCCTCGATGGTCCTGTGAAGTCCGCCGGCCGCGCCAAGTACCCCTCGGATCTCAACCCCCAGGGGCTCCTCCAGGCCGCCATGCTCACCGCGCCCTACGCGCACGCCAAAATCAAGAGCATCGACACCGCCGCCGCCAAGGCCCTCCCCGGCGTCACCGCCATCCGCCTCTTCGACAAAGTCGCCCCCGGCTTCGAAGTCCAATGGGCCGGCCAGGAGCTCGCCCTCGTCTCCGCCACCAGCGAAGAAGTGGCCCGCGACGCCATCCGCGCCATTAAGATCGATTGGGAAATCCTCCCCCACGTCGTCAAAGACGAAAACCTCGCCAAGGTCGGCACCCGTGCCAAGGCCGCCGGCGAAAAGGTCACCGGGGACCCCGATAAAGCCTATGGCGAAGCCGACGTCAAACTCGACTCCGAATACGGCATCCCCGTCATCACCCACTGCTGTCTGGAACCGCACGGCCAGGTCATCGCCTGGAAGGGCGGCGACCAGATCGACTACTGGCCCTCGACCCAAGCCGTTTCCACCGTTGCCGGCCAGCTGGCCTCCCTCATCGGAGTCCCCGCCGGGAACATCAACGTCACCTGCGACTACATGGGTGGCGGTTTCGGCTCCAAGTTCCCGCCCGATCCGTGGGGTGCCGAATCGGCTCGCCTCTCCAAGGAATCCGGTGGCCGTCCGGTCAAGTTCTTCTTGGACCGCGCCACCGAATTGACCATCGCCGGCATCCGCCCGTCCCACTTCGCCAAGATCAAAATCGGCGCCAAGAAAGACGGCACCATCACCTCCTGGATGTCCGACTCCTGGTCCTCCGGCGGCGCAGGCGGTGGTCCCGCGACCCCCATCCCCTACGTCTTCGCCAACATCCCCAACGCGCGCATCAACCACGCCTCGGTCTCGCTCAACTCGGGCCCGCAGCGCGCCTGGCGCGCCCCCAATCACCCGCAGGCCTCCTTCCTTACCTGCTCGGCCCTGACCGATCTGGCCGCTAAGCTCAGCATGGATCCGCTGGCGCTCTTCATGAAGAACGCCAACCTGACCCTGCGCGAGGCGACCTACACCGATCAGCTCAAAAAGGCTGCCGAACTCATCGATTGGAAGAACAAGTACCACGCCCCCGGCGAAGGCAAAGGCTCCATCCGCCGCGGCGTCGGCATCGGCGTCGCCACCTGGGGCGGCGGCGGTCACGCCTCCAAGTGTAAAGTCATCCTCCACCCCGATGGCACGGTCGAAGTCGAACTCGGATCGCAGGATCTGGGCACCGGCAATCGCACCTGTATCTCCATGGTCGCCGCCGAATCCCTCGGCCTGCCCATGAGCGCCATCAAGGTCAAGATCGGCAAGAACAGCTACCCCGCCTCCGGTCCGTCGGGCGGCTCCACCACCATCGGTGGCGTCAGCACCTCCACCCGCAAGGCGTCCCTCAATGCGCTCGAAAAGCTCTTTGAGAAGGTGGCCCCCGCTCTCGGCACCACCGCCGATCAGCTGGAAGCCGTCGACAGCCGCATCCAGGTGAAGGGCAACCCGAACAAAGCGATGTCCTGGAAACAGGCCGCGCAGAAAATGGGTCCCTCGCCGATCGAAGAGATGGGCGAAAACGTCCCGGCCCAGGCCGCTCGCGAAGGGTTGAACACCCTCGGCGCGGCTGGCGTCCAGATGGCCGAAGTCGAAGTCGATACCGAAACCGGCATCGTCAAGATGCGCAAGATGGTCGCCGTCCAGGACTGCGGTCTCGTCGTCAATCCCAAGACGGCCGAGAGCCAGGTCTTCGGCGCCTGCATCATGAGCATCTGCTCGGCGCTCTACGAAGAACGGGTCATCGACCAGGTCACCGGTCGCGTCCTCAACCCCGACATGGAGTTCTACAAGCTCGCCGGCCTGCCCGATATCGGGGAGATCGTCGTTCACATGGACATCCAGGAAGTGCACGATAAGCGCGGCGTCATCGGCCTCGGGGAACCCTGCGCCATCGGTGGCACCGCCGCCATCGCCAACGCGGTCTTCAACGCACTCGGCGTCCGCGTCCCCATGGTCCCCGTCACCGCGGACCGTGTTCTCAACGCCCTCGGCAACAAGAGGTACGCATAACATGCAGAGCTTTGAATACGCCAATCCGGCCACTCTCAAAGAGGCGTTTGCCGCCCTCGGTTCTTCCTGGGAAGACGCGGCCGTCCTCGCCGGCGGGACCGACCTTCTCAGCATCATGAAGGACTACGTCCAGTCGCCCAAACGCGTCGTCAACATCAAGGGCATCAAGGAACTCGGTGGCATCTCCCGCAAAGGCGGCAGCATGCGCATCGGGGCCACCACGACCCTCGATGAATTGACCTCGAACGCCGCCATTCGCTCCTCCTACCCGGGGCTCGTCCAGGCGGCGATGGGTGTCACCAGCCCGCAGCTGCGCAACATGGGCACCGTCGCCGGTGACCTCTGCCAGCGTCCGCGCTGCTGGTACTTCCGCCGCGGCTTTGGCCTCCTGGCCAAAGGCCCCAACGGCGAAGCGCTCGTGCCCACCGGAGAAAACAAGTTCCACGCCATTTTCTCCAACGGCCCGGCCTACTTCGTCAGCGCCTCCACCCTTGGTCCGGCCCTGGTCGCCTTGGGCGCCTCGGTCACCATCGCCAGCGCCAGCGGCAACCGCTCCGTTTCGGTCGAAAAGTTCTTCGTCGCCCCCACCGGGGACGGCCAGCGCGAAATCGACCTGAAGCCGAATGAGATCGTCACCGAGATCCTCATTCCGGTCCCCGCCACCAAGAACGCCACGTATGAAGTCCGCCAGCGCGAGCTGGTCGACTGGCCCCTTTCGGCCGCCAGCGTCGCGCTTCGCATGAATGGCAACACCGTTACCAGCGCCTCCATCGCTCTGGGCCACGTCGCGCCGACCATCTGGCGCGCCACCCAGGCCGAGAAGATGCTGGTCGGCAAAACCATCACCGCCGAGACGGCCGACGCGGCCGGCGAAGCGGCTGTCGCCAACGCTACCCCGTTGAGCGGCAACAAATACAAAGTGCAACTGACAAAAGTCGCGGTTAAACGCGCCCTTTTGGCTGCCGCCGGCATCAAAGCCTAGGTAGGCCAATGGCGTACTTTGACGACGACCGTTGTCAATTCCTCCGCTGGAATGGTATGTTTTTCGATACGCCGGGGGCCCGCAAGGACCCCCATCGTACCGAACACGCCTACTGGTGTCATCAAACGCAAAATTGTATGGGTCCCGACTCCGTGGTGGTGGACCAATATGAGTGTAATGAAACCCGCAAGTGCTACCAGGCACTCTAACTTGCCAGGAGATTTTGAATGAAGAAACTGTTCTTGGTCTTGTGCAGCGCTTCCCTCATGTTCGCCGCCGGACTCCCGTCCAAACAGCTCAAGGGAACGTATGTGGAAGCTCGCACGGCTGACGTGTTCGTCGGGCCGTGTTTCGCGAACTCCGAAGTGGAACTGATGGGAGAACTGGCCGTGATGGGCTGGAAGATCTCGCAGGGCTCTTGGGAAGGCGTGAGCCTCGATGGGCTCGGTGTCGTCGGTGTTGTGAAGGCCTCGGCCACCCTGGGCGACGTGCACCACACGTCCTACCCGGTGAAGTCGGTGCTGATCATTGATGAAAAAGCGTCGCCCGAACAGCGTCTGGCGCTGAAGTCCTTCGCTCAGCGGATGAGCAAGGATCTGTTGGCCGACGTCGTTCGCATCGAATACCGTCCGGTGTCGTTGACGATCGAAAACAACAACGTGCACTCGGCTGTGGCGAAACTGGAAGCCGGCGGTTTGGCCGCCATTCAGACCCGCGCGATGAAGACGACCGATCAGGTCTGCTCGCACGAAGACGTTTGGTATCCGCCGTTGACCGAAGTGGACCACTTCATGCCCGCCTACACGTTGGCCCACCACTACAACGGCAAAGACCTGGGCACCACCTGGTCGAGCCCGGAAAAGCGCAGCGCTTTCGTCGCTGAGTTCCACCTGTCCGAGTAACAGCGATTCAACGATTCGCCACAAAGGCCCCCGCTCCGCGGGGGCCTTTGTGCGTTACGGCTCGCGGCAGGCGGCGAGCCAGAGTCGGGTCTGGTCTCGGATCTCCGCCGCGCTGGGCACGCGGTACGCCTCGACGGCCGGGCCGTAGGCGGGCCAGAGCTCTTCGCGGATGACGTAATCGACGTGGCGCCAGTCCGGCAGATCGGCGGGGGGCGCGGGGTCCGGATCGAGGAAGAGCGGGCGGAGCTTGTTCCAGAGCTGGACACGGGTCTCGCGAATCTCTGGCGGGAGGGCGCGCAGCGCGCGGACCAGGTGGGCGACGTGGTGCCATTGTTTGATCGCGTCGGTGTCCATGGAGTAGGGCGCGGGCGGGTTGGCGGCGAGGCGGGCGGTGATGGCGTCGACGAGCCAGTCGTCCGGGAAGCCGGCCCATTCGCCGGCGATGTCGAGGAGGTTCGATTCGACGATCGGGGCCACTTCGTCGCGGCAGATGGCTTCGAGCTCTTCAAGGGTGAACGGCGAGGCGGCGGTGACGCGGGCGATGTAGGGGTAGCTGAGCCGGACGTCGGTATCGAGAAAGAGGTCCGACTGGGCGATCCAGACCTGTTCGCGAATCGTTCGCAACTTCGGGGGAGGCGGGGGCATCTGATCCATGATGAGGAACCTACTCTTTACTTTAGCTATGACTACCGCAGCTGCTTTCTCCGCTTCGAGCGTCCACGAATTCACCATGCAGACGATCGATGGCCAGCCCGCGCCGCTCTCGGCTTACAAGGGCAAGGCCGTGCTGTTCGTCAACGTCGCCAGCAAGTGCGGCTACACGCCCCAGTACACGGGCCTGCAAAGCCTGTACGCGAAGTACAAGGACAAGGGCCTCGTGATCGTTGGCGTGCCGGCCAACAACTTCGGCGCGCAGGAGCCGGGCACGAACGAGGAGATCAAGACCTTCTGTTCGCGCACCTATAACGTTACGTTCCCGATCATGAGCAAGGTTTCGGTGAAGGGCTCCGATATTACTCCCCTGTACCAGTTCCTGACGACGAACGGCGGCGGCGACGTGAAGTGGAATTTCACCAAGTTCCTGGTGGGCAAAGACGGCAAGCCGGTGCAGCGTTTCGAGCCGGGCGTGACGCCGGATTCCCCGGAGCTGGCGCAGGCGATCGAAAAGGCTCTGCGGTAGGAGCGAAGATCCTACCCAGGGAATTCCTACATCGGGAGAATCCGGTAGCACGGCCCTGTGGAAAGGTTGTGGAAAAGGGGCTTCTGGTTCTTGCGAACCGGGAGCTCCTTTCGTTTAGGACGCTGATGGCGCGTTGACGGGTGTTAGCCGTGACCGAGCTTCATG
>CANIFK010000236.1 GCA_947466555.1 Acidobacteriota bacterium
CCGATTTGGTGGTGAAGACTGCCGATGGGGACACGGTGCGGATCTCGATCGACGCGTTGACGAAGGCACAGTCCGGTGTGTATTCGGCATCGGCGGACGGGTCGCAGGCCAGCGTGCAGACCTTCTCTGGCGTGTCGTCGTACTCGGTGAAGGTGAGTGTGAAGGGTTCGCTCGATGAGAAAGAGGCCCAGCAGATCGGCGATTTGCTGCAGAAGCTGGTTTCGGCTTCGCGGGGCGCTGGTGGCGGCGCGGCTCCGCCCGAACAGGCGGCGCCGGATCCGACAGCGGCTGGCCAGACACCGGCGCCGAGTGGCGGGAGCTATGACACGCTGAGCAGCTTCCGGTACGCCTATCGCGCCTACAGCGAAGCCAGCCAATCGACGCTCGACGCGCAGGCGGCTTAAAACGCGGGCTTGCTATACTGGTCTTCCCCCCTTTTTCCTCCCATGGACCACTTAAAGCAGCTTATCCGCGAGATCCCCGACTGGCCGAAGCCCGGCATTCTTTTCTACGACATCACCACTCTGATGAAGGACCACAAAGGGTTCTCCGAGGTGATCGCCGGTTTGCAGACGGGCGTGAGCCCGGCCGACGTCGACGTGGTTTTGGGTATTGAGGCGCGCGGGTTTTTCTTCGCCCCGACCGTCGCCCATTCGATGGGCAAAGGGTTTATCCCGGTCCGGAAGCCGAAAAAGCTGCCGTGGGAGACCGAATCGGTGCAATATGCGCTCGAATACGGCTTCGATACCCTGGAAATTCATAAAGATGCGGTGCAGCCCGGGCAGCGCGTGCTGATCGTCGACGATGTGTTGGCGACCGGTGGCACGGCGGCGGCGGTGGCGCAGCTCGTCGAGAAGCTCGGCGGTAAGGTGGCCGGGTTTGCTTTCGTGATTGAACTGGACTTCCTGAACGGCCGCGATAAGTTGAACGGGTACCCGGTACACTCGCTCGTGCATTACTAGGGCGAAATGGTCGCCACTCGCCACGCCCGTCTGAAGGCGTACGCCAAATTGAACCTGGACCTGAAGGTGTTGAACCGCGGGGAAGACGGGTTTCATGAGCTGCGTTCGGTGTTTCAGACGGTCTCGATTTTTGACAGCTTAGACCTTTCCTTCACGCCCGCCCGGACCACCGAGTTGACGCTGGAGGGGTCTGTCGATATCCCCGATAATCTGGTGCTGCGGGCGGCGCGGTTGCTGCTGGCGCATGTCAAAGGTACCGGGCGGATCGATATGCGGCTGACCAAGCGGATTCCGATGGGGGCCGGGATGGGCGGCGGGTCGGCGGACGCCGCAGCGGTGTTGCTGGGGTTGCCGGTGCTGGCCGGATGGCGGATTTCGATGGAAAATCTGGTCCGAATGGGGGCCGAATTGGGGTCGGATGTGCCGTTTTTCCTGCTCGGAGGCGCCGCGGTGGCGCTGGGGCGGGGAACGGAACTCTATCCTTTGCCCGATCTGCCGTCGAGCCGGGTTTTGATCGCCGCGCCGGCGATTCACGTTTCCACCCCCGAGGCGTACCGTGGATTTGCCCGCTCTAGTCATGGAAAATTGACGGAAGCCCAACGGATTCAGTATATTGATAGTTTCCAGTCGCGCGTCTGGCGGCTCGGGACATCCTTGTCCACAGACGGCGTTGGATCGCAGGTCGAGAACGATTTCGAAGGTGTGGTTTTCCCCCGGCACCCGCAGTTGAAATCCATCCTCAAAAATCTACAGAAATCAGGGGCTGACCCAGCCAGAATGACCGGCAGCGGCTCGGCTCTCTTCGGAGTCTTCACCACACAAAATCAGGTACAAGAGGCACAGGCGGCATTAGCCAGACTGCGTCCTCAGCCCGCGACGATTCCGGCTACTTTTTTAAGCCGGGGCCGGTACCGGGCCGCTTGGTGGCGTCAACTGCAAGAACACATGGACGGAAACAAGGACGGGAAGCAATGGCCGCCCCAAAGCCGGTACGCGCAAGGGCGCCGCAACGAGCAATGAGACCCGAAAAGCTCAAGCTCTTTACGGGCAATGCCAATCCGGCGCTCGCCACCGAAATTGCCGAATGCCTCGGCTTGGAACTTGGTGTCGCCCCCGTGCGCACGTTCGCCGATGGTGAGATCTACCTGCAGATCAAAGAAAATGTGCGCGGGGCGGACGTTTTCGTCGTCCAGCCGACGTGCGCGCCTGTTGACCGGCACATCCTGGAGTTGCTGTTGATGATTGACGCGCTGAAGCGCGCCTCGGCCGACCGGATTACCGCCGTGCTGCCGTATTACGGCTACGCCCGCCAGGACCGGAAAGACAAGCCGCGCGTGCCGATTTCGGCCAAGCTCGTCGCCAGCCTCATTGAACGGGCCGGGGCCGACCGGGTCCTTTGTATGGACCTGCACGCCGCGCCGATTCAGGGCTTCTTCGACATTCCGGTGGATCACCTGTACGCCGCCCCAGTGCTGGTTGAGTATTTCCGTGAAAAGCAAATCGACAATCTGATGATTGTTTCGCCCGATGCGGGCGGCGTGGAGCGCGCCCGTGCGTTCGCCAAACGCCTGCGGGCGCCGATGGCGATCATCGACAAACGCCGTGAGGAAGTGAACGTCGCCGAGGTGATGCACGTCATCGGCGATGTGCGCGATCGCCACTGCCTGATCATTGACGATATTATTGATACAGCCGGAACGTTGGTGAAGGGCGCCGAAGCGCTGCTCGCCTCCGGTGCGGCCGGTGTGACGGCCTGCGCCACGCACGCTGTCCTGAGCGGACCGGCGATCGAGCGCATACAGAATTCCCGACTTACCAAGGTCATCTTCAGCAACTCGATCCCGCTGAAGGAAGAGGCCCAGAGCTGCGACCGCATTCAAACGCTGTCGGTGGCGCCGCTGCTGGCCCAGGCCATTCGATCCATCCACGAAGAGACATCCGTCAGCGGACTTTTCGTGTAGACAGCAAGCACTCCCAATCAAGTTTCCTTCGAAATCGTTTTTAACCAGAGGTCAGTATGAGAAAAGATATCACCGTCGCCGCCACGCCGCGCCCTGCCCGGGGCAAGAATGAAGCCCGCCGCCTGCGGGTGAGTGGTCTTATGCCCGCGATCATCTATGGCACCGGAAAGGATCCGGTTGCTGTTTCCGTGAATCCGAAGGAGGTCAACAAGATCCTCCACTCCTCGACCGGCCACAACACCATCTTCGATATGGCTGTTGACGGCGCCGCGGGCGAGCCGGTGATGGTCGTCGACTGGCAGTATCACCCTGTGAAGGGCAACCTGATGCATGTGGACCTGCTCCGCATCGATCTGGAAAAGCCGATCAAGGTCAGCGTTCCGGTGCACCTGAAGGGCGAATCGGTGGGCGTTAAGATCCACGGCGGCTTGCTCGAAGTGGTCAACCGCGAAGTGGAAATCGAAGTGCTGCCGAACGAGATCCCCGAGTTCTTCACGGTGGACGTCACCGACCTGGGTCTGAACCAGGGCGTCCGCGCCGGCGATCTTGCCTTGTCCGCCTCCATGCGCCTGTTGGCCCCTGCCGAGAGCGTGCTGGTGCACGTGACCGCGCCGCGTAACGACGAATCGACCGCCGCCGCCGGCGCCGCCGAACCGGAAGTGGTGAAGGCCAAGGGTAAGAAGGATGACGCCGCGGCTCCTGCCGCCGGTGGCGATAAGAAGAAGAAGTAGTTTCTGGTGGCTGTGGAAGCGCAGGTGCGTGGTAGCGATGGGCCGCAGTGGCTCATCGCCGGGCTCGGGAATCCGGGTCCGGAGTATGACCTTACCTATCACAACCTGGGCTTCCTGGCCGTCGACCGCCTGGCCGAGTCGGCATCGATTCGCCTGACGCGGCCGGAATGCAAGGCGTATGTGGGGTCGGGCGTTGTTGCCGGATCTCAGGTGCTTCTGGCAAAACCGCAAACATTCATGAATTTAAGCGGCGGCTCTTTGCAGCCACTGCTGGCGAAATACATGCTCCCGCCGGAGCGGCTGATTCTAATCTACGATGAATTGGCGCTCGACTGGGGCTCGCTGCGAATCCGGTACAAAGGTTCCGCTGGTGGTCACAACGGCGTTACCTCGG
Source organism: Acidobacteriota bacterium (assembly GCA_947466555.1). Classification (GTDB taxonomy): domain Bacteria; phylum Acidobacteriota; class Terriglobia; order Bryobacterales; family Bryobacteraceae. The sequence goes on from CANIFK010000236.1 coordinate 4,049, forward strand.
TTATCCGCAGCGTGGGTAGCGAGAATTTCATTCGGGTCCGGTTGGGAATCCGGCCGGAGCACCCGATGAAAGATATGAAAGACTATGTGCTTTCCAAAGTCCGGAAAGTGCAAATGGAAACCTTGGATTCAACATTGGCGTTCACTCGCCAGGCGGTTGAAACCATCATCACCGAAGGCGTCGAAAAGGCCATGACGAAACACAATCGTCGCGCCCAAGGTGCAAACGAGGAACAATGAGAACCTACGAACAACTGTTCATCGTCAATACGGCTGCTGCCGAAACGGATGTCGATGCGCTGCTTGAGCAGCTCAACGGCATCATCAAGGCAAGCGGCGGTGCGATTGACAAGACCGACAAATGGGGCGTGCGCAAGCTCGCCTATCGTGTAAACCGGCAGACGGAAGGCTTTTATATCCTGCTTTCCTTCACCTGCGGCGCGCAGACCGTGCGCGAACTCGAACGCCGTCTCCGCGTTGCCGACATCGTGATGAAGTACATCACGGTGCGTATGGACGAACGGATGAAGCGCGTCGTGAAGCGGCAGAAGCGGCGTGAAAAGCGTCTGGCGCGCAAGCCCCAGTTGAGCGCTCCGGCCGCCCCGGCCGCGCTCCCCGGCGCTCCGCCTCCCAGCCCCGGTGCCGTTCCTGGTGCTCCGGCTCCCGGTGCTCCGATGCCGGCCGCTCCGGAAGCGCCCGCCGTTGAGACCCCCGTGGTTGAGACCCCCGTTGTCGAAGCAGCTCCGGCCGCTGAGACCACCGAAAGCTAACAGGAAAGGTCAAAGAGGATATATATATGGCTGAGACCAAAGGTGGTCGTCCGATCGCTGCCTCGCAGCGCCCCACGGGTGGGGATAAGGCCCTGGTTCCCGGGAAGAAGCAGTTCTTCCGCCGGAAGAAAGTGTGCCGTTTCTGTGTGGAGAAGATCGACTTCATCGACTACAAAGAAGTGAAGATGCTGTCGGCCTTCATCTCCGAAAAAGGCAAGATTACTCCACGCCGCATTTCCGGCGTCTGCACCATTCATCAGCGGCTGCTGACCGGGGCCATCAAACAGTCCCGTAACATCGCCCTGCTGCCCTTCTCCACGGCGGTCTAGTCCCGCCCGATCCGTACATTCGAGGAATCCATCATGGAAGTTATCTTGAGAGAAGACGTCGAAAAACTCGGTTCGCGTGGCCAGCTGGTCTCGGTCGCCGCGGGTTTTGCGCGTAATTTTTTGTTGCCGAAGCGGCTTGCTGTCGCCGCCACGGAAGCCAATAAGAAGATTGTGGAACAGGAACGTCAGGCTGCTCTTCGCCGCGAGGCGAAGGAAGCCAACGAAGCTACCGAACTCGGCAAGCTGCTGGCGCCGGTGGTGATCACCATCGCCCAGAAGGCTGGCGAGAACGATCAGCTGTTCGGTTCGGTCACCTCCGGCGACATCGCCGCGAAGCTGGAAGAACAGAAGTTCCACATCGATAAGAAGAAAATCGTGCTGCACGATCCGATCAAGCAGCTCGGCGAATACGACGTCACCATTAAGCTTCACCGCGAGGTGTCGGTCGATATCAAAGTCAACGTCGTCAAGGAAGACTAACTTCCGGTCGCGATGTTATCTTAGACGGCCCGCCTTGCGTACTCCGCAGGCGGGCCGTTCTGTTACTGGATCACTAACTGGAGAGGAATCGTATGGCTTACTTTGATCTAACCGGGCAGACCGCGATTGTCACCGGTGGCGCGAGCGGAATCGGGTTGGCGATTTCCCGCCGCCTGGCCACGGCCGGCGCCACGGTCGCCGTTGCCGACATGAATTTGGCCGCCGCCGAAGCGGCCGCCGCCTCCATCCCCGGCGCCTTCGCCGTGCAGGTGGACGTCTCCGATTGGGCTTCGGTGGAGGCCGCCTGGGCCGCCGTCATCGCCAAGACCGGCCGTATTCACATTCTGGTGAATAACGCCGGTGTCGCCGGTAAGGCCGCTCCGCTGTGGGAGCAGGACTACGCCGACTGGACCAAGTGCATCCGCGTCAACATGGATGGCGTCTGGAACGGCTGCAAGGCCGCCGTCAGCCACATGCGGGAACACAAGTACGGCCGCATTGTCTCCATCGCCTCGGTCGCTGGAAAAGACGGCAACCCGAACATGACCGCGTATTCGGCCACCAAGGCCGCCGTGATCGGTTTCACGAAGTCGCTCGGTAAAGAAGTTGCCACCGATGGGATTTGCGTGAATGCCGTGGCCCCGGCCGTGGTGCGCACTCCGATTTTGGACCAACTTACGCCGGAGCAAGTGAAGTATATGACCGATAAGATTCCGATGCGCCGCACGGGCGAACCGGAAGAGATCGCCGCCGTTGTGCACTTCCTCTCCAGCCCCGACTGCAGCTTCGTCACCGCCCAAACCTACGACGCCTCCGGCGGCCGTAGCACTTACTAACCAAAAGGACTCATCATGTTACTTACTCCGGATCGCTACGCCGAAACTTCCACCGAGGAACTGCTGACCGAGGCGTCACTAGGACGCATTGGCGTGGATCACGCCTGGGTGAAGGCGCTGCTGGCGCGCGATCCGGAGGAGACGGCCGAGGCTTTGGCCGCCTTCTATCTGGACATGGATGAGGAGATCCGGATCGACCTGAGCGCCGAGATCTTCCACGTACTGCGGGCGTTGCGTTCGACGGCCGCGATTCCGGTCTACGTCGACCTGCTGCACGATGCCGACGACGATGACCCGAGCGAGATCTACGAAGCGCTGGCTGAGTTGGGCGCCGCCGCGATTGAGCCGTTATTGGCCTTGCATGCCGAAGCGGGCCCGGAGTCGCAGGTCAATGTAGAGTTCCTGCTGGCCGGTCTGCGGGTGGATGATCCGCGGATCGATGCCTTGCTGGAGGCGCGATTGGTGTCCGATCCGGCCGATGCGGCGATCAATATCAGCTTGTACGGCAAGGCTTCGTTCAAGGAGCGGATCGAGGCGCGGATCGCCTCGCTCGACCCGGCTTCGGAGTCCTTTGCCCACGACAAACACGAGTTGGAGTTCGCGATCGATCAGTTGGCCGCGGTGACGATTCCCGACGCCCCGGCCCCCTTCGAGGTCTACGAAGCCTTCCCCGAAGTGGCCCCGCCGGTGTTCGATGTGTTGGAACCGGTGGAGATGCTGGCCTATCTGGAGCATCCGGACGCCGAGACGCGCCGCCACGCCGTCGAGAGCCTGGGCAATGAGCAGTTGGAAGAAGAGGACTTGGCCAAGATCGTTGTACTCGCGGAAAGTGATCCGGAAGTGAGCGTCCGGGCGCAGGCCTGGCAGTCGCTGGCCGCGGCGATCGAAGACCCCGCCATTCGTGCCAAGATCGAGGAGAAGTTCGCCGATACCGAAGCCCCCTCCACCGAACGCGCCGGCGCCGCCTGCGCGCTGGCCGAAGGCGTCATCAGCGATGAATTGGTCGCTGGGTTGAAGGAGTTCTACCTGGACCCGGCCACGCGCGCCATGGCGCTGAAGGCCATGTGGCACAGCCTGGACAAACGATTTGCCGAACACTTCCCGCCGCACTTGGAAGATGAAGACA
>CANIFK010000237.1 GCA_947466555.1 Acidobacteriota bacterium
AATCCTGGGTGACAGTCACTTAGGAAATGTCTGGGTTACCAGGTAAGGCGCATGGCTAGCTGGACGCGGCGGGGGCTGCGTGCGGTTAGCGGTTGGAGGAAGACGCTGTTGATCTGGTTGTTCTGCTGGTCGTAGCGGGCCGTTTGATCGATGCTGTTCCACTGGGGGGAGTTGGGCGTGTTGTAGCTCTCGACACGGAGTTGGAATTGCTTGCCTTCGCCGATCTTCAGGTTGCGGTAGACCGAGAGATCCCAGTTGATGAAGCCGGGGCGGCGGAGGATGCCTTCGCCGATGTTGCCCAGTTGGCCGCGCGTGGGCGGGATGAAACGGGACTCCGGCGGGGCCGATGGATCGAGAACGTTCAGGCGGGCTGCTAGCGTTGGGCTGCCGGTGATATCGAGGCCGCTGACGAGCGAGAAGCCGGGCATGAACGGCGCGCCGGATTGGTGGCGCGTGATGCCGGAGAGCTGCCAGCCGTCGGTTATGTGGCGGGCCAGGCCCCAGTTGTACTTCTTGCCGAATTGGGGCAGCGTCCAGTTGTAGCGGAGGTTCAGGACGTGCGTCCGGTCGTAGTCGAGCGGGCCGTAGTTGAACTTGCGCGGGCTATAGAAGGGGTGGATGGTTGTCGTGTCCGTCTCGCTGGTGCCGAGTGCTTTGGCGAATGTATATGCGAGGCCCCAGGTTGCGCTTTTGGAGAAGCGCTGGCTGATGGAGAACTGGAGCGAGTTGTAACTGGACGTGGAGCCGAACTCGAACATGTTGATGTTGCCGTAGCCCTGGTAGGGGCGGAGGAAGTTGGGGTTGAGAACGCGGTTGGTTGTCGGGTCCGTATTCTGGGGGTTGATGTCGAGGAAGTTGGCGCCGAGGGGGACGGCGTTGATGTTGCGCTGCCAGAGGAAGTTGCGGGTGATGCTGCCGACATAGGACGCGTCCATGAGGAGGGTTCGGCCGAATTGTTGCTGGATGCCGAAGGAGAAGTTATACACCGTTGGCATGGGGACGTCGCCGATGAGGCCGGTGACGGTGGCGGTGGGGGCGAGGATGGCGCCGGAGGTGCTGCGGCCGATGTCGGACAGGTTGCCGAAGTAGACGGTGGGGGTGGAGATCGTCGGCGGGTTGGCGAGGAGGCCCATGGTGGGGTTGCCCTGGATCCGGTCGAAGAAGACGCCGCCGCCGCCGCGGACGGCGGTTTTGCCTGCTCCGGTGGGGTCCCAGGCGAAGCCGATGCGTGGGGCCATGCTGACGGCGGGGACGGTGTACATGCCGCGGGGCCAGTTGTTGACGCCGCCGACGACCATGCCCTCGGTGGGGTTGCCGACGCCGGGGGCGAAGGTGCCGATTAGAGTTTGGTTGTAGGTTTTGCCGGTTGTGGGGTCTTGGGCGACGACCACGTTATTGACGCGGGCGGGGCGGAGGAGGACGGCGGCGTTCTTGGGGTTATAGAGGCCGGGGACGAAGCTGGCGAGTTGGTTGCGGGCGTCGTACTGCGGCATGTTGTGATAGAAGCGCACGCCGTAATCGATGAGGAGGCGGCGTTTGGCGCGCCAGGCGTCCTGGACATACCACTCGAGGTTGGTGAAGCGGAACTGGCCTTGGGGGCGGGCGGTGGCTTCGGAGTAGTTGTTGTAGTAGCCGAGGAGGGCGGCGGCGTAGGGGTAGTTAGTGTTGAGGGGGTTGTTGTTGTTGTTATCGAAGCTGATGGCGCCGCGGGTGGGGCGCCGGCGTTTTGATCCTTGCGGGTGCGCTCGAAGTAGAGGCCGAATTTCCAGGCGTGGCGGCCGCTGAGTTTGGTTAGGTTTTCGACGATGGAGAAGATGGTGTTGGAGTTGTAGTAGGGCAGGCCGTTGGCCATGGAGGGATTGGCGTAATTGAGTACGCCAGAGAAGGTCATGTTGGGGATGTAGCCATCGGGGTTCAGGTCCGGGTACCACTGGCCGAGGTTGATGCCGGTGGTGGAGCGTTTGACCTTGTCGGGTTGTTCGGGGAAGTAGAAGAGCTTGTTCTGGCTGACGCCGAAGATGAGCTCGTTGAATAGCGACGGGGAGAGGGTGGTGGTGGAGTGGAGGGTGGCGCCGCGGCCGGGGGCTTTGAAGACGATGGGGGAGAGGGGGAAGTTGACGCTGCCGTTGACCCAGAGGGAGTAGGGCGGGTGCTGTTCGTCGACGTTGTTGGAGACGCGGAGATAGGTTTGAGTATTCTTGGCGGGTTGGAAATCGGTGCGGAAGATCTCTGTGCGGCGGGGGTAGGAGCCGCTGGCTTGGGAGATGTAGTTCCACTGGGCGAGACGGGCGGGGAGCGGGTCACGGAAGTTGGGGAGGGGGAAGAGGTTGAGGATGGCTGTGCCGACTTGGGTGACGCGGGCTTTGGGGACCAGGTTGCCGGGGAACTGGATGTTGTTGTTGAGGGGATCGCGGACGGGGATTTGGCGGTTGTTGGCGTCATTGGAGCCTGAGAAATCGCCGGTGCGTTCGGCGGCGGTGGGGACGCGGACTGCACGGGCGGAGCCGTAGCCGACCTTCTGTTCCTGGAACTCCTGGGACTAGAAGAAATAGACCTTGGAGCGCTATTTGTCGAGTAAGTGGGGGATGACTACGGGGCCGGAGATGGTGTAACTGGCGATGTTATAGCGATAGGGCTGGCGGGAGAGGCCGTTGCGGTTGTTGAAGAAGTCGTTGGCGGAGTAGTTTTCGTGGCGGTGGTACCAGCCGGCGGTGCCGTGGAGCTTTCTGCCGCCGCCTTTGGTGATGATAGTGATGGAGCCGCCGGAGTTGCGGCCGTATTCGGCGGCGTAGTTGGATTGGAGGACTTTGACTTCGGAGACGGAGTCCATGGAGGGCATGGAGTGGACGGAGCCGTTGGAGCCGGTGTCCAAGTTAGTCACGCCGTCGATGGTCATGTTTTTGGAGTTACTGCGGCCGCCGGCGATGTATAAGTTGCCGATGGAGGTGGGGGAAGGGGATTCGCGGGAGTCGGAGGTGTCGACGATGCCGGGGAGGAGGGCGACGGCGTCCATTACGTCGCGGCCTTTGAGGGCCATGGCTTCGATGTCGGCGGCGGAGAGTGTGCCGGCTTTTTCGGAGGAGCCGAGGGCGACGGCGACGGCTTCGGCTTCGACCGTAACCGATTCGGAAGTTTGGCCGATTTTGAGTTCGATGGCGCCGAGGGAGCGTTGGACGCCGGAGGTGATTTCGATGTTGGTTTGTTCGTACTTGGTGAAGCCGGGGGTGTTGATTTTGAGGGAGTAGGCGGTGGGGGTGAGGTCGGGGAAGGTGAAGAGGCCGGATTCGTTGGTGCGGGTACTGCGTTGGAAGCCGGTGCGGTCACTGGATAGGGTGACTTCGATGTTGGGGATGGCGGCGCCGGTGGAGTCCTGGATGGAGCCGGAGAGGGTGCCAGAGATGTTCTGGGCGGATAGCGTAGCGCACAGGAGGGTTAGCGCGCACGCGGCGCGTAGAGTGTGAATCCCCATTTTGGGAGAGTATATGCGATTTGGGGAGGGGGAGGTGGGGGAATGTTTTGCGTTGCGATACCCCAAGAGCGGCGAGGACTTCAAAATAGTGGAATCGATATCGGAAATATGGCTTGACGGCGCATATCGGTGCGAGTAACTCTTGTTAAAACTGGTGGGAAATTCCTGTAGGTTTTTTGGCTGTTTCGGCTAAGAATAAGGATTTCCATGTATCGATATCTACTTGTTTTTGGTCTTTGCTGCGGGTTGGCATACGGACAACAGGCGCAGATTACCGGTCAGGTCACCGACGCGAGCGGCGCTGCCGTTCCAGGCGCCGTGATCACGATCAGCAATTCCACCACAGGGGTGTCTCGGACGGCAGCCTCAAACGACCAGGGTTTGTATGTGATTCCGCTTGTGCAGCCTGGTTCCTACACGTTGATGAGTCAGAAAGACGGCTTCCGGCCGGTGACGCAGCGCGACTTGCAATTGCGGGTCGACGACCGCGTGCGCATTGATATAAAGCTGGAAGTTGGAGCGCAGGCGCAGTCGGTAGACGTGACGGGGCAGACGCCGTTGCTGCGTGTGGACGATGCGCAAACAGGTCTTGTGATCGACAATCGCCGGATTCAAGAGTTGCCGCAGTACAACCGCAATCCGCTGGCATTCGCCCAGTTGGCGCCCAATGTGAACGGTACGGCGGACCAGCAAGGGTATTCGTCCGACTTCAGAATTAACGGCGGGCGTACGGCCAAGGCGGAGTACATCATTGACGGCGTGGCGGTGACGACCGGCTATCGCCACGATGTCCCGCCCTCGATCCCTTCCATGGAAGCGGTAGGAGAATTCAAGGTAATTACGAACGGACTTTCGGCTGAATACGGCCGATTATCGGGTGGTGTCGTCACGCTGGTAACCCGGGGAGGAACCAACCAATATCACGGCTCCTTGTATGAGTTTTTTCGCAACGATAAATTGAATGCCAACGACTGGAATTCGAACCGTTTTGGCCGGGCCAAAGGGGTGTTCCATGACAACGTGTTTGGCGGGGCGATCGGCGGACCCGTTTCGATTCCGAAACTGTTCAGCGGCAAGGACAAGACCTTCTTCTTCCTGAACTATGAGGCGACGCGGCGGCGCACCGGTTCCAACGCACAGTTGGCCAGCGTGCCCAGCGACCTGGAACGGGACGGCGACTTCTCCCGGACGTTGATCGATTCCGGCGTTCCGGCGAACATTTTCGATCCGTTGACCTCGCGGGCAACCGCGGGACGGGTCGTGCGGGATGCGTTTCCAGGGAACCGGATACCGGCGAGCCGTATTGATCCGCTGTCGAAGGTGTTCATGGGCTACTATCCGAAGGCGAACCAAGCGGCACGGCCGAATTCATCCCATGACCAGAATTTCGTGGGTTCGGCCACGACGCCGCTGGACAACAACCGGTGGACGGGGCGACTGGATGAGAACTGGTCGTCGAAACACAACAGCCATTTCACGTTGACCTATTTCGATCAATTTTCGGCGAGCCGGCGCTGGTTGTCGGCACTGCAGCCGGTGAACACAAATGACGATGTCGCGTGGACGACGGCGTTTGACCATAGTTACCTGATCAACCCGACGACGATATTCAATTTCAAGCTGGGCGCCGTGCGATCGAAGTCTTTCGCTGGTGCGACGGTGGACGGGGACTCCGCTGGATGGAAGCTCGCACCGGAGGTAGTCAACCTGATTGGGACTTCGAAGGGCCGTGTGCCTTCGCTGGGTACGGCCGACACCGTCACCGGTCTCGGCGGCGGAAGCGTGACGGACAACCGCGACACGATATTCTCCGGTCAGTTTTCGGTACAAAAACAAACGGGGCGGCATACGCTGAAGGCCGGGTATGAACATCGCCGGTACTACTCGAATATTTACTCCGGCGGATCCTTTTCGGCGTCGAGTATCCGAAGCGCGACATCGCAGTATTTCGACGCGCCGAATGGGGGATCCGGGTCCGGGCTGGCTTCGTGGATGCTGGGTGTTGTGGGCGGCGGCAGCGGGACGCAGTTGGCCGGACCGGCTTCGCTGCAGGGCTACCACGGCGCGTTTGTCCAGGATGATTTCAAAGTCCGGAAGAACCTGACCGTGAACCTTGGGATGCGTTGGGACATCGAGCCGGCGCGGACGGAGCGTTACGACCGGCAGACCTTTTGGGATCGCGACTACAAGTGGCCCGTAAGCGCGGGGAATTGGAATTGGAACCAGGCGTTGACGGAGGCCCAGGCTGTGGGCGCCAACGCGCCGACGCCAGAGTGGACGCAGAAGGGCATCTACGGGCGCGTTGCACTGATGGGGACAAAGGAGTATTCGGGCCGGTCCATGCAGCAGGTTCCGAAGAACCATTTTGGGCCGCGCTTGGGCATGGCGTGGTCGGTGACGCCGAAGACGGTCGTCCGGGCCGGTTATGGTCTGGTGTGGATGACTCTGACCGGGAGTTTTCACTTGAACGGGTCGCCATGGAACATTGGATATGGCGATGCGGCGCGGTTGATTCAAGGCGGGACGCCAGATGGCGGGATGAGCTTTCCGCTCACATTTTCCAATCCGATGCCGGGCGGCGCCGGGTTGGTGCGCTTAACGCGCGATGTGGATGCGTTGAACCGCAGTGTGATGGGGAACTGGTTTGTATCTTCCGCTACGAACTTGAGCCCCGGTTACGAGCACGCATTCCACTTCGGCGTTCAGCGAGAGGTAGGAACGGGATCGAATGCCTGGCTACTGGAGGTGAACTACACGGGTAACATGGGGCGGACATTGCCTTATTATCTCGGCACCGGGGAACATATTCTCCCAGATGCTTACAACAAGATTGGCCCGCTCGGACTGAAGCTGAATAACCCGGTGGCCAACCCTTACTACGGTTTCATTCCGGAGTTTACGGGTGTGGGATCGAGGACGATTCCGTTCGGCCGGTTGTTCCAACGAAATCCCCTCTGGACGGAGATCTGGACGCTGGGCGAGCCGTTAGGCAATTCCAACTACCATGCGGGCTACGTGCAGGCGGAGCACCGGTTTGCACGCGGGTTCGGGTTTCTGATCAACTACACGTTTTCGAAGATGTTGAACGACGTCGGGTCCTACGACGGGTCGTTCTCCATGCCCTACCCGCAGGCTGGGCTGCCGGTTTCGAATACATACGGGATTGCGACGACCGACATCACCCACAAGCTGCTGTTCAATTATTCCGTGGACTTGCCCTTTGGGCGCGGCCGCAAGTATTTGAACTCAGGTAACTCCTTCGGCGAGAAAGTCGCGGACCAGGTGGTGGGCGGCTGGACGCTTGCCGGAACAACGACACTGCGAAGCGGTTTCCCGATCACCGTTCGAACGCCGTCGAACACGGTAGGCGGATTGGGATCGAACTGGTACAACATCGGCCACGGGAGGGACTCGCAGCCGATGATGGTTCCGGGCGTGGCGCTGGACAACCGTGTGAGCGGGCAGACTGCGCTGGAGGGTGCGGCGGGATACACTCCGTATTTGAACCCCAACGCAATTCGCGTCGTGCGCGATTTCGAGATCGGGGATGCGCCGTCGACGCAGCCGAACTTCCGCGGTCCCGGATTCTCGCAATGGGACCTCTCCCTATTGAAGAATCTGCGAACGCCGTGGGAAGGCAAAACGGTTCAATTGCGCATGGAGGCGCAGAACCTGTTCAACACGATGAATCCGGGCACCCCCGGAAACGCGATTCTGTCCCGAACGATTGGGATGATCACGGGCCAGACGGGCAGCCCGCGGCGAATCATGGTCGCGGCGAAGTTCTACTTTTAGGTAGCGTTTCCCACGCCTTTGAGCCTCGCTCGAACGGGAGCGGGGCTCTGGCTGTGGGAGGCGGAGGTGCCGGTGAATTGGGTTTTCAGGTACGTGCCGGCGTAGATCCATTCGCCCTTTTCGGTCGAGTTGTTGGGGCTGAGGATCATTCGGCTTTGGCGGGGGCGTTCAGGAGTATTCGCGCGCACGCGGCGGGCGGTAGAATTGGGGCGGTATGTCAGTGTCCTTGTTCCGAGTCGTTGTGGTGTGCGGTCTGTGCGTTGGCGCGGAGGAACGGGCGACAGTGACACCAATTACGTGGTTGGGGCGG
>CANIFK010000238.1 GCA_947466555.1 Acidobacteriota bacterium
GGGGGCGGCGCGGGAGATGGTGCGGGAGGCGGAGCGGGCGGCGGAGGGGTTGAAGGGGGAGGCGGTGGAGGAGTTGCGGAAGGCGCGGGGGGAGTTGGGCGGGTAGGGTTTTAGGGGGAATCCTGGGCGAGTGTGGGAATTGGCGGGTCGGTTTTGTTATGGGCGATGGCTGAAGATTTGGTCGGGGGATTCTGTGGTTGCGGGGATTTCCGGTAGCACGGCTCCAGGGGAAGTCTGGGGCGGTTGGGCTGGGTTGGGATCGGGATTCTGAAATTTCGGCGATTTCAGGTAGCCCGGCTTCCAGGTAAGTCCGCTGAGGGCGCGTTGGGTAGGTCGGGGAAATCTGTAATTGCGGAGTTTCCCGGTTACCCGGTACCAAGGGAAATCCGGGGTAGGATGGGTGCTGGTATGGGAACCCTCTTTTCGCGGCGCACGTTTATGGCGTCCATGCTGGCGGCGAATGCGCGGCCGAATGTGGTTTTGTTGCTGGCTGACAACTGGGCGTATCCGCACGCGGGCGTCTATGGCGACCGGGTGGTAAAGACGCCCGTATTTGACGCGTTGGCGCGGGAGGGGACGCTGTTTACCCACGCTTTTGCGCCGAATCCGTCGTGTTCGCCGTCGAGATCGTGGCTGCTGACCGGGCAGGATACGCACCGGTTGGGGGAGGCGGCTAGTTTGTATGGCCCGCTGGCTTCCGAGATTCCGACCTATGTTTCGACGTTGGAAAAGGCCGGGTATTTTGTCGGCTTTGCGGGGAAAGGGTGGGCTCCGGGGGCTCCGAAGGGTGGGAATCCGGCGGGGCGCCAGTTTGCCAGTTTTGAGGCGTTTTTGGCGGCGCGGCCGAAGGACCGGCCGTTCTGTTTCTGGTTTGGATCGCATGACCCGCATGTGCCGTGGGACCGGGGCGTGAAGTTTCGAGAGCAGATTGATTCGGGCGCGATTGGCGTGCCGGCGCATTTGCCCGATCATGCGACGGTGCGGGGGGATATTCGGAATTATTATGCCGAGGTGATGCAGTTTGATAGCGAGTGCGGGGAGCTATTGGGGGCGCTGGACCGGGCCGGGGAGCGCGAACGGACGCTTGTCGCGATGACCGGGGACAATGGCTGGCAGATGCCGCGTGGGTTGGCGAATTGCTACGACCTGGGCGTGCGGGTTCCGCTGGCGCTGCGTTGGCCGGGGCGGATTGGGGCGGGGAAGCGGCATGAAGGATTTGTGACGCTGGGGGATTTGTGTCCGACTTTCCTGGAGGCGGCGGGCGTGGCGATTCCAGCGGCGGTGACGGCGAAGAGTCTGCTGCGGCCACCGGTGCGGGCGGAGGTGTTCCTGGAGCGGGAGCGGCATGCGAACGTTAGAAAAGGCGACCTTTCGTACCCGGTGCGGGGCGTGCGGACGCGGGAGTTTTTGTATTTGCGGAACTACGAGCCGGAGCGGTGGCCGGCGGGTGATCCGGAGATGTATTGGGTGGTAGGAGAGTTTGGGGATGTGGACGAGACGCCGTCGAAGCGGCTCGTCATGGGGGCTCCGGAGAGTGAGCCGTGGCGGTTGTGTTTCGGCAAGCGGCCGGCGGAGGAGTTGTACGACTGCGCGAAAGACCCGGGGCAGGTTAGGAACCTGGCGGGGGACGCGGCATATGCTTCGGTGAAGAAGAAGCTGGCGGCGAAGGTGGAGGCATGGATGCGGGCGTCTGGCGATCCGCGGGCGAAGGGGACGACGGATTTCTGGGACCGGGCACCGTATTCGGGGCCGAAGGGGCGGCAGAAGTAGTTTATTCGCCGATGGTGTGGCGGATGGAGACCATGCCGAGGGTTTGACGGCCATCGGCATTGGTCCAGGTGTGGCGGGAGAGGTGGGAGAACTGCATGGAGAAGAGTGTCCGGCCGTATTTGGCGTTGTTGTAGAACTGGTGGGAGAAACCGACAGAGTCTTCGCGGACGAGGTGGTTGCCGGTGGAGTGGGCGCCGTTGACGAGGCCGGTGTAGGCGTAGATGCGGAGGCCCGGGCGAGGCTGGATTTCGACGCCGTTGATGTTGGAAAATGTCCCGGCGGTCTGGGGGAGGGTGTTTAAGACGTCGCGGCCGGCGGCGCGGGCGCGGTAGAGCTGGGTGACGATGTCGACCTTCGGCGTCACGTGGACGACGGCGGCGGTGCTGGCGCCGAGGTGGCGGCCGGCGCCCTTGATGGCCATGGCTTCCAGGTGGACTCGCTTGAGGTCGCGGACGACTTTGGGGACGAAATCCCGGCCCCGTTCGTAGGAGAGTGCGAAGTGCCAGGTGCCCTGGTGGCGGACGAGGCGGAGGTGGCGTTCGCGGTTGCCGATGAGGCCGATGTGGTAGGCGGCGTCGATGACGCGGGTGTTCATGAGCTCGGTTTCTGAGTCGATGCCGATGCGGTTGGGGCGGAGGAGGCTCCAGCCGCGGCCGGCGAGGAGTTCCCACTTTCCCATTTCGACTTTGCCCCAGTATTGGCGCCAGCGGTAGGGGTTGCCGGTGCGGTTCATGAAGTCGGATTCGAGGTAGGCGGAGAGCTTCCAGTTTTTGTTTACGGTATACACCGTTTTGAGCTGGACACGGGAGTGGCGGACGGTGCCGAGGGCTTGCGGATTGGCTTCGCCGGTGGGTAGGGTGCCGAAGCGGGTGTTCATGTCGTCGGTGGTAGTGGTGGATCGGAAGACGCCGGCGGACTCGAAAAAGGCGGAGGGTTTGACGAGCAGGTTGCCGATTTGCACGTGTGGGGCTTCGGTTTGGGCGAAGGCCAACGGGAGGGTTAGCAGGAGCGCGGAGATTTTGAGGCCGTGGGGGATAAGCGAACCTTTGGGGCGTGTAACGCAGCTGTAATGAAATAGTAGCATTGCGGCCGGAGGGCGTGAAGGGCGGCATTGGCGAGATTTGATAGACTGCCGGGAGCATGATTCGACTGGTATTGTTTGCCTTGATGATGACCGGCCTGGGGGCCGTGGAGTATACGCTGGGGCCGGATTCGCAGCCGCAGACGGGTGTGCCGAAGGGCACGGTGACCAAGCACGTTCTGGCGCCGGGGAAGTACTTTCCGGGGACGCCGCATAACTATTCGGTCTACGTGCCGGCGCAGTACGACAAGACGAAGCCGGCGGCGTTCATGGTGTTCCTGGATGGGAGCGGGGCGCTGGGGAATGGCGTGCGGGTGCCGGTTGTTTTCGATAATTTGATCCACAAGAAAGAACTGCCGGTGATGATTGGGATCTTTGTGGACCCGGGCGTATTGCCGGCCGTTTCGCCAAACGTGCAGAGCCGGTATGAGCGGGTGTTTGAGTACGACTCGTTGAGCGACCGATATTCGAAGTTTCTGGTGGAAGAGCTGATTCCGGCGGTGGCGAAAACGCACAACCTGTCGAAAGACCCGAATGAGCGGGGGCTGTATGGGGTGAGCACCGGGGCCGTTGGAGCGCTGGTGGCGGCGTGGCATCGGCCGGACCAGTTCCGGCGGGTGTTGAGCTTTATTGGGACGTTTGTGGCGATGAAGGGTGGGGATGGGTTCGCGGCGCTGATCCGGCGGAGTGAGGCGAAGCCGATTCGCGTGTTTTTGCAGGCGGGGAAGAACGACCACATTGTGCCGAACCAGCCGCAGGGTACCTTCTATGCGGGCAGTTGGCCGGTGAATAATCAGGTAATGCTGGACGCGCTGCGGTTTGCCGGGTATGAGGCGAAGTTGGAACTGGGGGATGAAGGGCACAACATGAAGCACGGCGCAGCGATTCTGCCCGATGCGTTGCGGTGGTTGTGGGCCGGGCATCCGGCGCCGTTGGCGGTGAAGGAACCGGCTGCGTTGAACGGGCCGGGTTGGGATCCGCGGGGGAAGGTGTCCTCGATTGTGGCGGCGGATACCGGTTGGGAAAAGGTGCAGGAGGGGGCGATTGATGGTGTGGTTGGGCGGGATGGAAACGTGACGTATGCGAAGGGTGGGAACTTGTACAAGGTGGGCGGGGCTGCGGCGATTGGCGCGAGCGCGGCGATGCCGACGGCGGTGACGAGCAAGGGCGCGGTGTATACGGTGGACGCGGTGAAGAAGCGGGCTGGGCTGGCTGGCACGGCGGGCGTGGCGCTGGAGATGGCGGAGCCGTCGGGTATTGCGATATCGCCGGATGATGGGATGGCGGTGATTACCGATGCGGGCGGGCGGTTTGCGTGGTCGTACCAGATTGGGCCGGATGGCGGGTTGCGGAATGGCGAGCCGTTTTTCCGGTTGGAAGTGCCGGAATCCGGATGGATGAGCGGGGTGCGCGGGGCGGCGATGGACACGATCGGCCAGGTGTATTTCGCGACGGCGTTGGGCGTACAGGTTTGCGAGGCGAATGGACGCGTGGCGGCGATTCTGCATTCGCCGGCGGGGCCGTTGAAGGGCGTTGCGTTTGGCGGCGCGTACTTGTACGTGGCAACGGACGCGGGGCTGTTCCGGCGGCCGGTGAAGGTGCAGGGCGGGGTTAGCGCGAAGCTGCCGAAGCCGCCATTGTAAGGGCCTGGAGCGGGAAGCCGATGGTGAACCGGGCGCCCTGGCCCGGGGCGGTTTCGAGATCGACGGTGGCGTTATGGGTTTCGGCCATGGACTTTACGGTCTCCAGGCCGAGCCCGGTGCCGCCGTTGCCTTGGCGGGTGCTGAAGAAGGGTTCGAAGACGCGCTGACGGGTTTCCAAGTCCATGCCGCAGCCGGTGTCGGCGATGGTGAGGTGGATGAAGTTGGTGGTGGCGGCGGTGCGGATGGTAAACGTCCCGCGGCTGTTCATGGCGGCGGCGGCGTTGGTGGCGAGGTTGAGCAGGGCGCTGCGGAGGAGGGGCGCGTCGAGGGGAATTTGAGGGAGATCGGCGGCGAGTTCGACCTGGCAGAGAACGCCGCGGCCGAGGGCGAGTTGGACGAGGGGGAGGGCGGCGCGGATGACGTCGTTGACACTGGCTGGGGTTAGGGTGCCGGGTTCTTCGCGGAGCCAGTTGAGGAGGCGGCGGGGAGAGTCGGAGGCCTGGTCGATGGAGCTGGTTAAGTCATCGGCGAGGGCGCGCGCGGGATGGTCCGGCGGGAGGACATGGGCGATTTCGCCGGCCTGGGCGGCGAGGAGGGTGAGCAGATTGTTCCAATCATGCGCCAGATTGGCCGCCAAGCGGCCCGCGGCGACGAGGCGCCGCGTTTGGGATTCGTCCATCGTTTCTATTATGGGCGCGGAGGGGGCCGAATCCAAACCACCCAGCCAGCCAGCGTCTTCGCCGAACAGGAGGAGGGCCATGTGGGCGGTGGAGGCGAAGTAGTCCGAGAGCAGTTCGTTTTCCGCTTGCAGAGCTTGCAGGTGGCGGCGGGTGGCTTCCAGGTCGCCATCGGGGAGGGTGCCGGTCCAGCCTTTGCGGCCTGCTTTTACGAAAGAGCGGAGGGTTTGTTGGGTATTGCGCTCGGTGATCTGAATGGCTTCGGCCTGGGTGAGGCCGGACTTTTTGAGGCAGTCCACGGTGGCGGCGACCAGCGGGGTGAGCAGCGTGCCGGTGAAGGCGGTGCCGGCGGCGAAGAACTGTTTGCGGCCGGGGGTGATGAAAAAGATGCCAGAGCCGGTGGCGGCGGCGAAACGCTGGAGGAGGCGGCGGGCGGGGGCGTCGATATCGGCGACGAAGCGGGGTTCGGGGAAGGCTTCGAGGCAGTCGAGAGTGCCGACGGAGGCGCCGCGTTGGCGGAGGGGCGCGAGGTCGGAGGAGTCGTGATGGAAATCGAGGAAGAGAACGGTGCGTCCGGCCCAGTTGATGTCGGGGTGGAGGGCGAGGGTGAGGAGCGCGTCGAAGTCCGCTTCAGGGCCGGAGACGAGGATGAGATCGGCGTTACCGAGTTGTTCCGGCGGGACGGCGGTACCGGCCTTTAAGCGGTTGGCGAGGCGGGAGGCGACACGAAGGGTGGCGGAGACGACGGGGCCGAGGTGGGCGTTGAGATTGGGGAGCCGGAAGAGAGCGGGGCTCATGGGCCCCGCGGCGAGGAGCCCAAGCCAGGGGTGGCTTTTCATGGCGCTGGGGATTTGAGTGCCTTTATGCGGTCGCGGAGCTGGGCGGCCTTTTCAAATTCGAACTGGCGAGCAGCCTCGCGCATACGAAGTTCAAGATCGGCGATGAGTTGGATTTTTTCCTTGGGGTCGAGTTCGGATTCGGGAGACTCGGGTTCAAGGGGAATAGTGACGTAATCGGATTCGGCGATACGGACAAGGCTCATGTCGATCGGCTTGATGATCGACTGCGGCGTGATGCCGTTGGCGACGTTGTAATCGGTCTGGATCCGGCGGCGGCGATCGGTCTCGCCCATGGCTTGTTTCATGCTGTCCGTGAGAACATCCGCGTATAGGATAGCGCGTCCATTGAGGTTGCGGGCGGCGCGGCCGATGGTCTGAATGAGAGAGCCGAAGGAGCGCAGGAAGCCTTCTTTATCGGCATCGAGAATGGCGACGAGGGAGACTTCAGGAAGGTCGAGACCTTCGCGGAGTAAGTTGACTCCAATCAGGACATCGAGCTCTCCTTTGCGAAGATCACGGAGTAACTTAATGCGATCGAGTGTACTTACTTCGGAGTGGAGATACTGGCATTTTACGCCGACTTCGGAGTAGTAACTGGCCAGATCCTCGGACATGCGTTTGGTGAGGGTTGTGATGAGTACGCGTTCGTTCTTTTCGACGCGGATGCGGATTTCGTTGAGGAGGTCGTCGACCTGGCCGCGGATGGGGCGGACTTCGACGGGCGGATCGATGAGCCCGGTGGGGCGGATGATCTGTTCGACGGTGACGCCGTGGGCGATTTCGAGTTCGTAGGGGCCGGGGGTGGCGGAGACGTAAATGACCTGATTGACGCGGTTTTGGAACTCTTCGAAGGTGAGCGGGCGGTTGTCGAGGGCGCTGGGGAGGCGGAAGCCGTGGTTGACCAGGTTTTCTTTGCGGGAACGATCGCCGTGCCACATGCCGCGGATCTGGGGCATGGTCTGGTGGCTTTCGTCAATGAAGATGAGGTGATCGGCGGGGAGGTAATCGAGGAGGGTGGGCGGGGCTTCGCCGGGCAGGCGGCCGGAGAAGTGGCGGGAGTAGTTTTCGATGCCGTGGCAGTAGCCGATTGTCTTGATCATTTCCAGATCAAACATGGTGCGTTGGTGGATGCGTTGGGCCTCGATTAACTTACCGTTTTTCTCTAACTCCGTGCGCCACCATTCGAGCTCCTCCTTAATGGTGCCCATGGCCTTTTCCTTCATATCTTCACTGAGGACGTAGTGCGTTTTGGGATAAAGGGGCAGGCGATTGTGGGATTGGCGGATGGCGCCGGTCAGCGGGTCGATGTGGTGGAGAGATTCGACTTCGTCGCCCCAGAGTTCGATGCGGACGGCGTATTCGTCGTAGGAGGGGAAGACTTCGACAACGTCGCCACGGACGCGGAAGGTGCCGCGTTTGAAATCGTGATCGTTGCGTTCGTAGAGGAGTTCGACGAGGCGGCCGAGGAGCTCTTTGCGGGAGACGTGCATGCCCTTTTCGAGCATGAGAAGCATGCCGTAGTAGGCTTCCGGGGAGCCGATGCCGTAGATGCAACTGAC
>CANIFK010000239.1 GCA_947466555.1 Acidobacteriota bacterium
CTCCCACCCCTGGCAACCCCCGCAACACCGAAGGCGACTTCCTCCCTCTGCGCGACGGCCGCATCATCTTCGCCTACACCAAATTCACCGGCGGCACCAGCGATCACGCCACCGCCCACATCGCCGCCCGCTACTCCTCCGACCTCGGCCAAACCTGGACCGCCAACGACGTCACGCTGCTCGAAAACGAAGGCGGCATGAACGTCATGAGCGTCAGTCTGCTCCGTCTCAAAAAATCCAGCCGCATCGCCTTCTTCTATCTCCGTAAAGACTCCGATACCAAGTGCGCCCCCTTCCTCCGCTACTCCTCCGATGAAGGCAAAACCTGGACGCGCGACCTCATCCCGGTGATCCTTGACAACCCCGGCTACCACGTCCTCAACAACGACCGCGTCATCCAAACCAGCCGCGGCCGTCTCGTCGCTCCCGTCGCCCTGCACACGTCGCCCGAAGGCAAATGGACCGGCCGCGGCAGCGTTCGCATCTACATGTCCGACGACGAAGGCCAGCATTGGCGCCGCTCCACGCAGATCCTGGAATGCCCGGACGCGGCCAATAAAACCGGCCTCCAGGAACCTGGCGTCGTCGAACTCAAAGGCGGCCGGCTCATGCTCTTCTCCCGCACCGCGCTCGGATCCCAATATGTGTCCTACTCGAACGATGGCGGCGAATCCTGGAGCGAACCCGGCCCCAGCCCACTCATTTCTCCCGTCTCCCCCGCCTCCATCGAGCGGATCCCCAAGACCGGCCACCTGCTCGCCGTCTGGAACGACCACTCGCAGATTGCCCCGGAGCTGAAGGGCCGCCGCACGCCGCTCACCCTCGCCATCTCGCGCGACGAAGGGAAAACGTGGGAGCGCAAACGCAACCTGCTCGAGGATCCCAAGGGCTGGTACTGCTACACCGCTGTTGAATTCGTGAAGGACCGTATCCTCCTCGGCTTTGCCTCCGGCGGAAGCGAGGGCCTGTCGAATCTCAGCCGTACGCAGATCGCCTCCATCCCACTAGAATGGCTCTACCGATGACCCCCACGCGCCGCTCCCTCCTCCTCGCCAGCGCCAGCGCCTTCGGCGCCGATTGGCCCCGTTGGCGCGGTCCCCAAGCCGATAGCGTTGCCGATGGCGCCACCTTTCCTGATACATGGAGCCAAACCAAAAATATTCGCTGGTCCGTCGCGCTCCCCGGCTGGGGTACCAGTTCCCCGGTGGTCCACAAAGATCGGCTCTTCATCACAACGCAGGCCCCGGTCGACAACAAGAAATCCCTTCTCACGCTCTGCCTCAACCGCAACACCGGCAGGGAACTCTGGCGTCACGATTTCGGACTCGGCGTCGATCAACGCGCCCACGAAAAATCGAACCTCGCTGTCAACACGCCCGTTGTTACCGATGACGCCGTCTATGTGGCCTTCGGCAACGCCGATATCGCCCGCTATACGCACGACGGGAAACTCGTTTGGGTCACCCGCTACATGTCCCTCTTCGGCGATCCGAAGATGGCTTGGGGCTACGGCGTCAGCCCGCTCGTCACCGATGATGCGGTGGTCTTTCCCTGGGATCACCACAAAGGCCCGTGCTACTTGATCGGGCTCGATAAAAAGACCGGTCAAATCGCCTGGAAGAAGGAGCGCCCCATCGGCACCTCCCACTCCACGCCGCTGCTCGTCAACTCGCAAATCCTCCTCTCCGGCAAGAACCGCCTCACCGCCTACAACGCCAAAACCCACGCCGAACTCTGGCAATACGGCGAAGGCGAAGGTCCGTTCAACGGCGAAATCGTCGTTAGCCCTGTTCATGCCAATGGCGTGGTCTTCCTCCAGCTCTGGCGCCAAAGCGCCATTCATGCCATCCGCCTGAACCCCAATGGCGCCCCGCCCGAAAAACTTTGGGTCAGCGAAAAGCCTGGGCCGCAGGAGCCCTCGCCGGTCTACTACCGCGGCATTCTCTACGCCCTGAATGACAACGGCGTGATCGTCGCCCTCGACGGCAAGACAGGCCGCGAACTCTACCGCGAACGCTTGGGCGGCGCCTGCAACTCATCGCCCATCGCCGCCAACGGCCGCGTCTACTGCAGCAACAACGAAGGCGCCACCTTCGTGATCAAAGCAGGCCCGGCGTTCCAACTCGTCGCCACCAACCAACTCGGCGAGAGGATCACCGCCTCCCCGGCCATCGCCGGCAATCAACTCATCTACCGGACGGACTCGCATCTTTACAGCATCGGGTTGTAGGAAATACGAAATTCCGCGCCGCCAGCTAAAATAGAACATGCGCATCGCCCTCGGCCAGATCAACACCACGGTTGGTGATCTCCCCGGTAACGCCGCCCTCATGCTCCGCACCGCCCGGCGTGCCGCCGAAGCCGGTGCCGATGTCGTCGTCTTCCCCGAACTTTCCCTCATCGGCTACCCGCCGCAGGACCTGCTCGATCGCCCCGCGCTCCTCGAACAAGCGCAGCTCGAAATCGAAAAGCTCGCCGCCGCCGCCGCGCCCCTAAAGATCACCATCATCTGCGGCACCGTGGAGCCGGTCGACTCCCCCGAAGGCAAGCGCATCTGGAACACCGCCGTCGTCCTGCAGCGAGGGCAGATCCAGTTCCGCCAGCGCAAAATGCTGCTGCCGAACTACGACGTCTTCGACGAACAGCGTTACTTCCGCTCCGCCGATGACCAGACGCTCCTCCAGCTTGGCAGCACCCCTGTCGCCCTCACCATTTGCGAAGACGCCTGGAACGACAAGCGTTTCTGGGAAAAACGCCTCTACGACCGCGACCCCGTCGATGAACTGGTCAACGAAGGCGCCAAGGTCCTCATCTCCATCAACGCCTCGCCCTACCAGATGGGCAAGCGCGATCTCCGCCGCCAGATCTTCTCCAATATCGCCCGCCACCACGGCATTCCCGTCGTCTATGTGAATCAGGTAGGCGGCAACGATCAGCTCGTATTCGATGGCTCCTCCTTCGCCATGGACCCCACCGGGAAAGTCATTGCCCAGGCCGCCAGCTTCGCAGAAGATCTCGTTATCGCTGACATCAATACCGGCAAAGGCGACTACCACGACACCCACGCCGAAGAGAACGAAGCCGTCTATGAGGCGCTCGTGCTCGGCACCAAAGACTATCTCCGCAAGTGCGGCTTTTCCAAAGCCGTCATCGGTCTCTCCGGCGGGATCGATTCGTCTCTCGTCGCCTGCATCGCCGTCGAAGCGCTGGGCCGCGAAAACGTCACTGGCATCGGTATGCCCGGCCCCTATTCGTCGGACCACTCCGTCACCGACGCGCGCGAAATGGCCGAAAAACTGGCGATTCCGTTCCACCTCATCTCCATCAACCCCGGCTATCAGTCCGCCATCGCCGCACTTGATCCGCTCTTCAAAGACACCAAGCCCGGCGTCGCCGAAGAGAACATCCAGTCCCGCCTGCGCGGCCTCACCCTGATGGCCTTTTCGAACAAGTTCAACGCGCTCGTCCTCACCACCGGCAACAAGAGCGAAATCGCCGTCGGCTACTGCACTCTCTACGGCGACATGTGCGGCGGCCTCGCCGTCATCTCCGACGTTCCCAAAACCATCGTTTACGACCTCTGCCGAGTCGCCAACAAACGGCTCTCCGGCGCCATCCCTGAATCGGTCTTCACTAAGCCGCCCAGCGCCGAACTCCGCCCCGATCAGAAGGACTCCGACTCGCTTCCCGAATACGACATCCTCGACCCCATTCTCAAAGCCTACGTCGAAGATTTCCTTCCGCCGGCCGCCATCGCCACACGCCTCAACGTCGCCATCGAAGTCGTCCGCGACGTGACCAATAAAGTCGACAGAAACGAATATAAACGCCAGCAAGCGGCGCCCGGTATCAAGGTCACCTCCAAGGCCTTTGGCATGGGCCGCCGCTACCCAATTGCCCAACGGTATCGCGAATGAAAAAAATCCTGCTCGCCGCCGGCCTCGTGCTTATTGCCGCCGCCGCCCTTCTCTCCCAACCGGAAATCCGTGAACGCGTCGGCGCCCTTTCCGGCGGCCGCTTCCTCGTTCCCACCGGGCAAATCGTGCAGCCCGCCGGCCGCCAAATGCCGCTCGACACGTTCCCGATGGCGGCCATTTTCACACCCAATAAGCGCCACCTGCTCATCCTCCACGGCGGCTTCAATAAGCCCTCCGTCGCCGTCTTCGACCCCGCCACCATGACCGAGCTCTCCCGTGTCTCCTTGGATGACGCCTGGCTCGGGCTCGCCGTCTCGCCCAACTCCCACACCGTCTACGTTGGCGGCGCCTCCCGCCACAACGTCCACGAACTCACCCTCTCCGACGAAGGCAAACTCGCCCCCTCCCGCGTCTTCGACGTCACCCCCGCCGCCCAGCGCAAACCCACCGATTTCCTCGGCGATTTGGCCCTTTCTCCCGATGGCCGCCTGATCTACCTGGCCGATCTCTACAACGACTCCATCAAGGTCATCAACCCCCAATCCGGCCGCGTCATCGAAAACTGGAAGACCGGCCGCCGCCCCTACAAAATCCTCTTCCACCCCGATGGCAAAACGTTCTTTGTCTCCAGCTGGGCCGACGGCATTATCACCCAGCACGACTCGCAGAACGGCACCGTTCTCAACCGAGTCAACGCCGGTCCCCACTCTACCGACATGCTCTGGCGCGCCAAGAAATCCGGCGACGAGGAGGGCGAATCCAGTGAGTTTCCCGGCCGCCTTTTTGTTACTCTCGGCAACACCAATACCGTCCGCGTCATCGGCGTCACGGAATCCAAAGAACTCCGCCCCATCGAAGCCATCAACGTCTCGCTTTACCCCGATTCGCCGGCCGGCATGACGCCCTCCGCGCTCGCTCTCAGCCCGGAAGAAGACTCTCTCTACGTCGTCTGCTCCGACGCCAACGCCGTCGCCGCCGTCAACATTGCCGGTGGCCGCTCCCGCGTCCTTGGCTTCATTCCCACAGGCTGGTATCCCACTGCCGCGCGTGCCCTCGACGACAAGCGCTTGATCGTCCTCAACGGCCGCGGCAACCGCAGTTTCGCCAACCCCAAAGGGCCTAGCCCGGTCCGCCTACCGGCCAATGAGCACCTGGGCAACACCAGCCCCGAATACGTCGGCCGCCTGCAGCAGGGCTCGGCTTCCATCATCAGCACGGTCGACCCGGCGGATCTTCTCGCCTGGACCGATCAGGTCCGCCGCAATACCCCGTATACCGAAGAAAAACGCCATCTCGGCCACCGCGGCGATGCCACCGTCATCCCCGCCCACTCCTCCGATCGTTCGCCCATCGAACACGTCGTCTACATCATCAAGGAAAACCGGACGTACGATCAGGTGCTCGGCGACATCGGCAAAGGCAACAGCGATCCGTCGCTCACTGTCTTCGGCCAGAAGATCGCCCCCAATCATCACAAGCTCGCCAACGAGTTCGTCCTGCTCGACAACTTCTACGTCAACGCCGACGTCAGCGCCGACGGCCACAACTGGTCTATGGCCGCCATCGCGCCCGATTATGTCCAGCGCCTATGGCCCAACAGCTATGCCGGCCGCCGCAAGAAGTACGACTACGAAGGCGGCGAACCGGCCGCCACTCCGCCCGCTGGTTATATCTGGAACAACGTGCTGGCAAAGGGCCTACGCCTTCGCAACTACGGCTACCACGCCACCAATCGCCCGCTGGCGGAAGTCAACGACAACAACCACCTCGCCCTCGTCCGCGACCCGGCTCTCGCCCCTCACACCCACAAGGCCTACCGCGCCTTCGATCTCGATTACCTCGACGTCGATCGCGCCAAAGTCTTCATCTCCGACCTCGGCCGCCAGGAAGGCGAAAAGCGCTTTCCCCACCTCACCATCATCCGCCTCGGCAACGATCACACCTCCGGCGCCAGTGCCGGCAAGCGCACGCCCGTGGCCCAAATGGCGGATAACGATGCCGCGCTCGGCATGATTGTGGAATCGCTCACCCGCTCCACTTTCTGGCCG
Source organism: Acidobacteriota bacterium (assembly GCA_947466555.1). Lineage (GTDB taxonomy): Bacteria > Acidobacteriota > Terriglobia > Bryobacterales > Bryobacteraceae. The sequence continues at coordinate 5,966 of CANIFK010000239.1, forward strand.
AAAATGGCCATCTTCGTTCTCGAAGACGACGCGCAGAACGGCCCCGATCACGTCGACTCTCACCGCTCTCCGGCCTTCGTCATCTCGCCTTACGCTAAGCGCGGCGCCATCGATTCCAGCTTCTACAACACCACCTCCATCCTCCGCACCATGGAGCTGATCCTGGGCCTGAACCCCATGACCATGCACGACGCCGGCGCCCGTCCCATGCTCGGCGCGTTCCAGAACACGGCGGACCTGAAGCCGTACTCCGCCGAAAAACCCAACGTCTCGCTCGACGATCGCAACCCCGCCCAGACCGCCCTCGCCCGCCGCTCCGCCCGCTTCGATTTCACCGAAGCCGACGAGATCGACGACGACGAAATGAACGACATCATCTGGCTCGCCGTCCGCGGCACCCAGCCCCCCATTCCCGTTCGGAGCTACTTCGGAAAATAATGCCGCAGATTGACGTTTGCTTTGTCTGGCACATGCACCAGCCCTTCTACAAGGATCTGGTGAGCGGAGAGTACAAGCTCCCCTGGACGCGTCTCCACGGCCTGAAGGACTACTACGGCATGGTGGAAATCCTGGGCGAATTTCCCAAGGTCCGCCAGACGTTTAACCTTGTGCCCTCCATGCTGGTGCAGGTGGAAGAGTACGCCTCCGGCAAGGCCGAAGATCCCTTCCTCCGCCTCGCCCTGAAGCCCGCCGAAACGCTGGCCGACCACGAAAAGCAGTTCCTGCTCAGCTACTTCTTCCAGGCCAACGTCGACAATCTCATCTACCGTTACCCGCGCTACGCGGAATTGTACATGAGCCGTACCCGCCCCTACTCCGTTCAGGACTACCGCGATCTCCAAGTCCTCTCCCAACTCGCCTGGTTCGATGAGTTCTTCCTCACTCGCGACCCCGAAATCGCCGCGCTCGTCCGCAAAGGCCGCGACTATTCGGTTGAAGATCAGACTCTCCTTGGCCGCAAACAAACCGAAGTGATGGGCCACGTCATCCCGGTCTACAAGAAGTTCGCCGCCACAGGGCAGATCGAAATTTCAACGACGCCGTTCTATCACCCCATCCTCCCGCTCGTCTGCGATTCCAACATCGCCGGCATCTCTAATCCCGGCGTCCCGCTACCCACCCGCTACCGGTATCCCGAAGACGCCCGCGAGCAACTCCGCCGCGCCCGTGCCTACATGGAACAGCAGACCGGCGTGGCGCCAACGGGCCTGTGGCCCAGCGAGGGCTCCGTCTCCGACGAGGCGCTAACCCTGGCCGCCGAATGCGGTTTCAAGTGGTTCGCCACCGATAATGGCGTGCTCAGCCGCACGCTCGGCCGCGACGCCGGCGTCGTAGAGACCTATCGCCCCTACCTCTGGCAGCAGAACGGCAAACAGCTGCATGGCCTCTTCCGCGATCACTACCTGAGCGATCTCGTCGGCTTCACATATTCGAAAATGGGCCCCGCTGAAGCGGCCGATCATCTCATCTCCCGAATCGTCGAAAACGCCGGTGGGCGCGATGCTCTGGTCCCCGTCATCCTCGACGGCGAAAACGCTTGGGAGTACTTCCCCGAAAGCGGCCGCCAGTTCCTACGCGAACTTTACCAGC
>CANIFK010000240.1 GCA_947466555.1 Acidobacteriota bacterium
GGCACCCGTCCGGCCGAAGTATGCGGCTGCGACAGATACCCCTCATCGCACAAGTCCGCCATCACGTTCCGAATCGTCGCCGGGCTCAACTGCCGTCCACCGGCGCGCGCAATCGTCCGTGAGGCGACCGGTTCCCCGGTTTCAATGTACGCCTCAACGATCGACTGCAGAATATTCTGCGAGCGATGATCGAATTGTGAGCGTCCCGTCATAAGCGATTCACGAACGAGCGGCTAGGGCCTTTCGACAAATTGTAGGTCCACCGGGCGCGGACCGCAAGCTGTTGTACCTATTTTCCCTTAATTTCCTCAAGGAACCAATGCGACCGCCGCTTTTAGAAAGGCGTCGACGAACGCGGCCCCGTTACCCAGCAAATTCTCCCGGGTCTGGTAATCATATTCGATATCCGGCCGAACCCCTACATTTTCTAAATAACGCGTCGTCCCAAACCCCGGAACCGACTGCATCTCGGGTCGTACCATCAGCACCTGGGTCACGTTGGTCGACCCTTCGGAAAAGAACCCAGCCGAAAAGTTAACCGTGTTTCCCCCGGCCCCAGCCGTCCGGTACCCGAACAGCTTCGCCGCCTTGGCGTCCTGCAAAACCGCCGCGAAGCTATCCGCCGCCGACGTTGAAAATTCGTCCGTCAACAACAGCATCGGCTTCTCATAGCCGACCACTGCCCCCGCCCGGTCCCGCACCGGCTGCAGATCCAGCCCGGGTCCACACAGCGGAATCGGCCCTGTCCGCCCCCGGTTCTCCGAATACGCTGTCTTCAAATCCTTCAACAGAGCCGAAAACGCCCTTACCTCCCACGCCTCCCCAAAATCCTGCGCGTCCAGAACGGCATACTCCCAATCCCGGATCAGATCCAAATTTGGCCGGATCTCGACCCCCATCGTCGAAAACGGTTTCGGAATGAGCAGCTGTTCCAGGTCCTGTGTAAAGCAGGCATCCCCGCCCGGATTTCTCGTCACATCCACCACCAACACATCCGTGTTCGCCTTCATGAACGTAATCTCGTTCGTGAATTGGTTGCTCGCCAGGCTCAACAAACCGAAGCTCACCGGCTCAAACGAACCAATTCGAATCAGCCCCACCCGCTTGCCGTTCATCGAGTATGTACCGCTAAAAAAGAAATCCGATCGACTCCGCCCCAACCGTTGGACAAACCCCGTCGGCATCCGGTAGATCGGATCCCGCGAGCCAAACCCGCGCAGCGCCCGCACCGGCCGCGCGCTGACATGTCGCCGCAGCGCCAACCATGGCCGCCGGAACGGCGCCACGCCGGGGTCTTCCGGCAATACATCCGCATCGCCCTCATCCCGCCCCAAGTTCCGGCTCATCCGGAAATTCGGCAACGGCCCCAGCTTCATCAACGGCGTTCCCGACTTATCCCACGGAATCGTATAGCTCTTCTCGCTCCCATCGGCCCGCCGCACCAGCAGCGTAGCGCTGTCCCCCAGTTCCGGGGCCCGCGGAACATAAGCTTGCTGCTGATAAACCAACTGATCCGCCGCCCACCGCAGCGTCGACCGCGGATTACCGAACGACGCAATCTTCCCCAAATCCCGCAGCACGTCCATCACCGGCCGCCCATTAAACTGCACAATCTCATCGCCCACTGCGAAGTCAAAACGGCTCACCGGCAAATAGGCCCGGTCCAACTGCTCGAACACTACTTTCCCATCCACAACATCGGCATACACATGCAGATCCGCCACGAAATCGCTATTCGCAATGTAGTAGCTGTGAATGTCCTGCAGGCTCCCGGTGTACTCCGTCACCAGGTCCAAATACTCCAAGTCCGTCTTCGTCTGCCGCGCCCGCTCCAACCACGGCCGCAGGTCGAACAGGTCGAACCCCAGTGCGTCCCGCTTCCACTCATAAGGCGCATACTGCTTGGCGTACAGACTGGCAATCGTCTGCAAATCCAACGTCTTCTGCTCCGGCGTCAGCTGCCCCCACACCGACGCGCCGGCCAGCGCCAGCCCCACCACCAACCAACGGCCCATGCGATGAATCAAAGTGAATTCTCCCCGGGGCGGATTATCCGCACGCTGTCAGGTTAACAGTCATACAGTGGATCGTCCCCACTCCCGAAATTCTTTACCTCGGAAAATCCGGGGAGCGCCTGATACAATGACGTTTCGGCCAACGTATGGTGCAAGCGATTCTCCGTTTCTACAGCTACGGCTTCCAGACCCTGATTTCCCTCGTCTGTCTCGCGCTCGGCCTCGTCGCCTCGCTCAGTGACAACGCCGGTTTCGAAATCGATCTTCTCCCCTGGACCGGCAAGGAGCTCCGCTACTCCCTGCTCGTCCTCGGCGCCTTCGGGCTCCTCTCCACCTTCCTCGCCTTCCGCGGCAAGCTGAAATTCCTGTTCGTCATGTGGACCCTCGGCACCACCTATCTGCTCGCCCGCGGCATTTTCGCCTCGGCCCACCAGTTCGATGGCGACACGGAATTCAAGTGGGCCCTCTTCTTGCTCTCCGGCGTCCTCGCCACCGTCCTCGGCGCGTGGAGCCGGTTCAAGCAGCCCGCCGGCCGCTAGCTCCAAAGCTCGTCGATCGGCCCATACACATCGTCCCGTGACGACGGCGTGTACTCAAATCCACGCCCACTCGGATCGTCCCGGCGAATGGTCGTCCAATCGATCCCCAACGCCGAATACACCGTCGCGCCAATATCCTCCGCGCGAATATCCCGATCGCGCGACCAACCCGGATCATCCGTCCGCGCCCCGCGTTCATCGGTAACTCCCAGCGCCCGCCCGCCGCGAATCCGCGCCCCGGCCATCAGCACCGCCTGCTGCTGAAAATGGTCCCGGCCCGCCCCGGCGTTCACCACGCCCAGCGTCCGCCCAAATTCGCCCATGGCGACAATCAACGTCCGGTCCAACAACCCCTCGCTCTTCAAATCCGCGATCAGTGTGCCCAACCCCGCGTCGAACGTCCGCCCCAGCGAATTCGCATTCCCCGCGTTCAGCCCGCCCGTGTAAATCCCGGCGTGCATATCCCAGCTGCCCACGTTGATCTGAATGAACCGCGTGCCCATATCGGCCCGCACTAAATTTCTCGCCGTGATACACGCCGCCCCAAAATTCGAATTCCCATACCGCGCCCGCTCAGCCGCATCGAACGTAAAGACCTTCGTCACCGCCGCGTTATACATCAACCGCCGCGCCCCGTCGTCCCACCGCGCAATCTCCAGCGCAGCCGACCCCAACTCCGGCGACTCCCGCAAATCCCGATCCAAATCCAGCAACATCCCGTGCCGCCGGTCAAAAATCGCCTGCGTGTCAAAATGCGTCGTATTCCGCAGCGCGCTGCCATTCGGGCTCACATAAAACGGCGCATGCTCCGGCGCCAAATACCCCTGCCCCTGGCTCGTTCCCGTGTTCAACGCAATGAACCCCGGCAACGTCCGGTTCGCCGTCCGCGGCCCCAGTTCCAACGACGCGATCGACCCAATATGCGGCGCAATCTTGTTCTGCCCCGACACTGGATTCCGCGCAATCTGCAGCCACGATTGCGCCAATCCATGCGCCGTCGCCCACGGCTTCACCGAGCGCAGCAGCGCCACCGAATCCATCTGCTCCGCCAACTTCGGCATCAATCCCTGCGCCCACGCCACGCCGTTGTAGGTCTGCGCATTAAACGCCGTCGGCGTCCACGCGCCTACCTTCAAGTCGAACGTGTCGATGTGGCTCGGCCCGCCGTCCATCATCACGAAAATGCAAAAGTCCGCCGTCGCCCGCGGCGCCTGTGCCGCGCTGGCAACCTGCTCCAACGCCCCGCCCGGCAGCACGAAATACCCGCCCACCGCCGACGCCATATGCCGGAAAAACACCCGCCGGCCCAGATGCGGCCCGCGCCAGAATCGTGTGCCAGGCGCCGCGTTCTCATCGAATCCGAAACGATCTTTGGTAGCCATGTCCAGGGTCCGTCCTAGTAGTTGATCAGGAAATCCACTTTGTTCACGAGAACCCACGCCAGGTCCTCAATCGCCGCGTTCCGTAGCGCCGCCGTATTGGCCTTTGCCAACACCGCCAGCACCTTCGACAACTCGCCCGCCTCCGGCTCCCGCCCCAGATACAGCAGGAACACCTCCTTCACCATCTCCGTGTTGTTCACAATCGCCGCCGCCGTCCGCAAATTGGGCGACGTCGTCAACCGGATCCGGTCGCGAATATAGGTGTCGTTCATCAGCGTCAGCGACTGCAAGATCGATCCCTCCTGCCGCCGCAACTGCGTGTCCCGATTCCCCCGCAGAAACGTCGTCATCAACGTTCCCGCCGCCCCGCCAGGCTCGCTCGGATCGGGCATTCGCCACGCGCTGCGCACGGATTCGGCAAACCCCTGCGGCGTGTAGTTCACCCAGTTGCCCGACGCCTGCGACAACGCGTCATGCACCTCCTCAGCCTCCATCCGCCGCGCGTAATGCCGCGCATGCAGCGGGACATAGTCCAGCTTCCACTCCGCGTCATACCGCGCGCTCAACTGATAGGTAGTCGAAGAAACCAGCAGACGGATCAACTCCCGCATGCTGTACCCGTTGCGAATAAATTCCTCGCTCAGCTTCTTCAACAACACCGGATGCGCCGTCTGCATCGTCCACGGCGCCGGCGGCGGATTATCAGGATCCAGTCGCGCCGGGTCCAGATTGTCCACCGGTTCCGCCAGCCCCAACTGGAACAACTGCTTCCAAATCCGGTTCACCGCGTTCTTCGCAAACAGCGGGTCCGCCGTCAGCCCATCGGCATACGCGTACCGCCAATTCTGCCCGTTCGCCGGCGCCTTCCCATCGCGAAACTCCGGCGTCAGGTTCAGCAGTGTCCCCACCCGCACCCGGTTCGGCCGGTTGCCGAAGGTGGTGTTCAGGTCGTACGTCCCCGTCGTCCGGTCAACGACGTCAAAGCTGCCCGAATAATAATCGGTGCCGGGCACGTTCCGCCCCGTGATATTCATCCGCGAAAAATGCGCCGCCATCCGGTAGGCGTCCAGCCGGATCTGCCCCGTCCCCCACACGCTCAACTGCTCCAAATGCCGTCGCCCATCGTGGCAGCTCAAACAGTCGTAGTGGCCCAAGCCCAGAAAGGTGGTCGCCAGCCGCACGTTCGCCGTATCGTACCGATCCTGCGCCGGCCCGCCCGGCGTGATCGATCGCACCTGCCAGTTCACCGCGCCCAGGTCGTAGTTGTTCCCCGCGCCCGCCGTCAGCTCCCACGCAAAGTCCCGAAAACTCTTGTCCTCGTGGACCACCGCCCGCAGGTAGTCATACATCGCGTTCCGCCCCGGCACGTTCTGGTTCACGTTCGACGCCGTGCGCGAATTCTGCACCAAATCGCCCAGCCACGTCGACCACCGCGAAACGTAATCGGAACTGAACAGTAACGTGTCAATCAGCCCGTCCCGCCGGCTCCCGCTCGTATCGGCCATGAACGCGCGGTACTCCGCCGGCGTCGGCAGCCGTCCTGCCAGGTCCACGTAAATCCGCCGCACGAACTCCCCATCGCTGGTCAACGCCGCCGTCGGAACCCCATCCCGCTCCAGCCGCCCCAGAATCTCATCGTCAATGAAATTCCGTCGCGGCAAGCTCCCCGCCGCCACCGCCATCCGCGCCCCGCCGGCCTTTCCCACAGCCGCCAGCGTCCGCTGGTTCACCTCGCGGAACGCCCGCTGCTCCCGGTCCAGAAAGGATTGCGGATCCCGCTGAAACGAACAGTTATCCGGCGCGCCTTGCGCCCACACCCCAAGGCCAAACAAGGCCATCGACCCAAAGAATGACTTCATATCACCCTGTCCTTTTTTGTCTGGTTACGGCAGACAATGCAATACCGCACGGCGGAAACCGTGTGGACGCGGTAGTTGCAGACTACCATGAGAGGTTTGGAGCAACAAGCAAAATTTCCGCTGTGGAGCGAGTGCATCGGCACGTACTCCGCTACGGTAATCGGCGTAGATCTCGCGGGTTCCGAACGCCGCCCCACCGGCTGGGCCGCCCTCCGCGGACCTGTCGCCCAAACCCGCACCCTCCGCTCCGACGCCGAGATCCTCGACGCCACCCTCGCCCTTCGCCCCCGCATCGTCTCTCTCGATTCGCCCCTCTCCCTCCCCACCTCCGGCATCATCCGCGAAAGCGAACGCGAACTCATGGCCCTCCGCGTCGGCGTCTACCCCTGCCTGCTCCCCTCCATGCGCGCCCTCACCCATCGCGGCATCGCCCTCAAACAAACCCTCGAATCCCACGGCATCCAAGTCATCGAAGGCTTCCCCGGCGCCGCGCAAGATGCCCTCGGCATCCCCCGTAAAAGGGCGTCCGAACCAGCCCTCCGCCAGGGCCTGGAAAACTTCGGCCTCCAACTCCCCGCCGGTAAACTAACCCACCACGAACTCGACGCCGTCACCGCCGCCCTCATCGCCCAGTTCTTCGCCAGGAAGCGCTATCACGCCTTCGGCGCCCCCGGCGAAGTTCCGATCATTACCCCGCTCACCACCCGCCGCCGCGTAAAGCTCTCCAGTCCCAACCCCGCCACCCTCCGCTACGCCGCCAACTACCTCGCCCTCTTCCACGGCATTCGCCTCCAACCCGGCCGGACGCCCATCCCCGATTTCCCCAAACGTCCAGCCCTCCGCGCGTGGCTCTACCGCTTCGTCACAAACGCTTCAATGTCTTTCGAAAGCTCCACCAGCGACGGCTTAAACGAATAGAACATGTGCCCCGCCGGGAACATCTTCGAAGTTATCAGCCCCTTATACTTCGCCGGCAATCCCATGTGGCTGAACGTATACTCCGTTGCAAAATAAGGCGTCGCCAAATCGTAATACCCCGACCCCACATACACCCGCATAAACGGGTTCTTCGCAAACGCCTGCCGCAGTGCGTCCGCCGTCTCCGCAAACCGGTTGTTCCCCCCGGCCCCGAAATCCCACGGCCCAATCCCCCCGCCCAAAATGTAATAGGTCAAGTCGCTCTCATACCCCAATTCCCGCCGCGCGTAGTCGTTAAACAACGCCGTATACGGCGCCCGGATCGCCGTCATCGAAGGGTCAAACTCCGGCAGCGGCTGCCCGTTCAACCCCTCCACCCCAGTCAATCGCCCGTCCAGCCGCCCCACCGTCTCCCCTCGCTCCCGCAGCAGCTCCTTCGTAAACCGGCCGATCTCAATCCGCAAATCATGCCGCTCAATAAATCGCTTCTCCAACCCCGTCAACGCATGCAGCCGATCTACCGCCGCCGCGCGCTCCGCCGCCGTCAGCCGGTCCCCCTTCGCCAACACCGCCACATACTCCCCGCCCGCGTACTGCTCAGCCTGCCGCACCGCCTCCCGCAAATCCCCCTGTAGCCCTGCCTCCAGCTTCTTGTGGTACCACGCAATCGCCGTATACGTCGGCAGAAACAGGCTGTACGGCAAGTCGTTCCCCGGCGCGAACTGCACCGTCTGATACTGCAAAATACTCGAAATCAAACACACCCCGTTAAACGCCACGCCCCTGTCCAC
>CANIFK010000241.1 GCA_947466555.1 Acidobacteriota bacterium
AACGCCGGCGCCTGCACAAACTCCACCCCGCCCCCCGCCGCTCGCACCCCAGCCAAGCTCCCCTCCTCCCCCATCGTCACCGCCACCATCCGCGGCCCCGCCGCAAGCGCCAGCCCAATCGCCTCCCGCACATCCCCGGTCCCCATCACACGGCACAGCTCACTCCGCGTCGGCGCGTACAGCGCAATCTCCCGCAGTTCCAGGTCCGCCACCGCGTTGCCGGCATCGAGCGATACCGGCGTCCGAATCCCCGCCCGTCGAATCTGCGCAATCGCCCGGTGCCCCGCGTAATCGACGTGAATCCACGCCGCCCGCCGGCACGCATCCAAGTCCTCCGGCCCCAGCTCCAACGCCAGCCCGGCCGCCGGCAACGTCACAATGGACCGCTGCGCCGTCGCCGGATTCACCACTATCACGCTCGCCGGCGATTGCCCCCCAACCACCTCCCGCAGCCCCCCAATCCCAACCCCTTCTTCCCCCAGCCGCTTCCGGATCGTCGCGCCCACCGCGTCATCCCCAATGCTGCCCACAAACTCCACCGCCAATCCCAGCCGCGCCAGCGCCACCGCCGCCGTCGCCGCGTTGCCCCCGCCGGCTTCTACAATGGCTTCGGCCACAATCCGCCCATCCGGCAACAGCGGATCGCTCGCCACCGCAATCACATCGTGGGTCGCCACGCCAACACACACTACCGAAAGCCCCGCTTGCATTATGATGGCTATTCTCTCTGAATTCCCTATGCAATTCCACGTCACCGTCCCCAAGGCCCACGCATGAAAGGCGTAGTCTTCCACTCGCCTGGGGAACTTCATCTGGAGGATCTCCCCCTCCCCGCCCCCGCCGCCGGTGAAGTCCGCCTCCGCCCGCAAGTCGTCGGCATCTGCGGTACCGACACCCATATCCTCCGCGGCGAGTTCCCCGCCACCCACGGCATCGTCCTCGGCCACGAAATCGCCGGCGTCGTCGAAGCCCTCGGCCACGGTGTCGACGGCGTCCGCGAAGGCGATGTCGTCACCGTCGAACCCCACGTCTACTGCACCGGCTGCCGCTACTGCCGCAGCGGCCAGGAACACCTCTGCCTCCGCAAACAGGCCTTCGGCGTCCACCTGAACGGCGGCCTCGCCGAAGCACTCGTCGTCCCGGCCCGGACAGTCTATAAACTCCCGCCCGGCTTCGACGCCCGCCTCGGCTGCCTTGTCGAACCCACCGCCTGCTGCGTCCACGGCATGGACCGCCTCTCCCCCAAATCCGGCCACCCGCTGCTCGTCATCGGCGCCGGTCCCGCCGGGCTCATCCTCACTCGCCTCGCCCGCCTCGCCGGCGCCGCTCCCATCGTCGTCAGTGAGCCCGATGCCACCCGCCGCGCCACCGCCCTCGCTTTCGGCGCCGATTTCGCCCTCGACCCCAAATCCCCCACCTTCCGCGAACAACTTGCCGACATCACCAACGGCGCCGGTTTCGACTCCATCATCGAAGCAGCCGGCACCCCGGCCACCCTCGAGTTCGCCGTCGAAGTCGCCGCCCGCGGCGCCAAAATCCTCGTCTTCGGCGTCGCCCCCATGGGTGCCGTCGCCCGCATCCCCCAGTTCGATATCTTCGTCCGCGAAATCTCGATCATCGGCTCCGTCATCAACCCCTACACCCACGAACGGGCCGTCCATCTGCTGCCCCGCCTGGGCCTCGACGTCATGCCCATGACCCAGTTCGCCATCGACGATTTCGAAAGCGCCTTCGCCGCCCAGGCCTCCGGCGCCGCCGGCGTCAAGGTCCAGATCCGGCCTCAAGGCTGACATGGAAACCATCGCCGGCCGCACATACCCGCCCAAGCGCCAGCGCCGATTCCTCATCGCCTTCGCCATGGCGCTCGCCATCGTCACCTACATTGACCGCATCTCCATCGCCCAGGCCCAACCCCTCATCGCGCGCGATCTCAACCTGGACAAAATCCAGATGGGCATGGTCTTCTCCGCCTTCGGCTGGGCCTACTGCGCCTTTGAACTCCCCAGCGGCCTGCTCGGAGACCGCATCGGCTCCCGCAACGTCCTCACCCGCATCGTCCTCTGGTGGTCGTTCTTCACCGCTGCCACCGGCCAGGCCTGGAACTTCACATCGTTGGTCGTCATGCGCGCCCTGTTCGGCATCGGCGAAGCCGGCGCGTTCCCCAACATCAACCGCACCTTCAGCCTCTGCCTGCCCCCCGCCGAACAGAACTGGGCCCAGGGCTTTCTGTGGCTCGCCGCGCGCTGGGGCGGCGCCTTCACGCCCTATCTCGTCGTCTTCGTCCTCCGCTACACCAGCTGGCGCACCATGTTCTTCCTCTTCGCCCTCTTGGGCGTCGTCTGGGCCGTCTGGTTCTACATCTGGTTCCGCGATACGCCCGGCTCGGAGGCCCCCGCCCATCCGCCCGATGTCCCCTGGAAGGCCATCTTCACCTCCCGCCGGATCTGGCTGTTGCTGATCCCCTACTTCACCTCCTCCTACGGCTGGTGGTTCTACATCACCTGGCTGCCCAGCTACCTCCGCGAAGCCCGCCACGTCGAACTCGAACAAGGCGCGCTGCTCGCCGGCCTGCCCCTGTTCATGGGTGGCCTCGGCTCCTTTTTCTGCGGCGGCATCTCCGGCTCGCTGACGAAATACACCGGCAGCGTCGGCGCCACCCGCCGCATGATGGCCTACATCGGCTACACCGCCGCCGCCATCCTCCTCGTCGTCGCCGCCCGCCTGGAAAACCCGCTCCACGCCATGCTCGCCATGGGCGCCGCCAGCTTCGCCAACGACCTCGTCATGCCCGGCGCCTGGGGCGCCTGCACCGATCTCGGCGGCAAATACGCGGGCACCGTCTCCGGCGCCATGGCCGGCTTCGGCAACGCCGGCGGCGCCGTCTCCCCCTTGATCATCGGGTTCCTCCTCCAATGGACCAACAACGACTGGAACCTCTGCATCTACATCTCCGCCGCCGTCTACTTCCTGGGCACCATCTGCTGGGCCTTTCTGGACCCTGTCACGCCATTAATCACTGACGAAGGAATCACCCGCGAATGCCACTAGTCTCGATGCGCCAGATGCTGGACGAAGCCGCCCTCGGCGGCTACGGCGTCGGCGCCTTCAACATCGTCAACCTGGAACAGACCCAGGCCATCTTCGACGCCGCCCGCGCCACCCGCTCCCCCGTCATCGTCCAGGCCAGCCGCAACGCCCGCGGCTATGCCGACGACGTCTTTCTCAAACACCTCATCGCCGCCGCCCTCGAACTCTATCCCGACGTCCCCGTCGCCCTCAATCTGGACCACGGCAACAGCCCCGATTCCTGCCGCAAATCCATCGAAATGGGCTTCACCAGCGTCATGATGGACGGCTCCCTGCTCGAAGACGGCAAGACGCCAGCGTCGTTTGAATACAATGTGCAAGTCACCCGTCAGGTCGTCGAAATGGCCCACGCCCGCGGCGTCACCGTGGAAGGCGAACTGGGCTGCCTAGGCGGCGTTGAAGACGGCCACGGTGCCGGGCTCGATGGCTTGGCCCGCCTCACCGATCCCGCCCAGGCCGTCGAATTCGTCGAACGAACCGGTGTCGACGCCCTCGCCGTCGCCATCGGCACCAGCCACGGCGCCTACAAGTTCTCCCGCAAACCAACCGGCTCGACGCTCGTCATGGATCTGATTCTCCAGATCCACCGCAGCCTGCCCAACACCCATCTGGTCATGCACGGCTCCTCCAGCGTGCCCCAGGAGTTGCAGGACGGAATCAACCGCTACGGCGGCAAAATCCGCCAAACCTACGGCGTGCCGCTCGACGAAATCCAGCTCGGCATCCGCAACGGCGTCCGCAAAGTCAACGTCGATACCGACGGCCGCATGGCCATGACCGCCGCCGTCCGCCGCCTGCTCGCCGAAAGCCCGGATGAGTTTGATCCCCGCGCCTACCTCAAGCCCGCCCGCGAGGCCATGCAGCAGGTGGTCATGGAACGCATGGCCGCCTTCGGCCAGGCCGGCCACGCCGGGGACTACAAGGCCCTGTCGCTTGCCGAAATGGCGGAGCGCTACCGCTCCGCCTAACCCGCCGCCACACTGGCCGCCCACAATCCCGTCTGTCGCTCCGTCCCGCGCCGGTATCCACCGCCTCACAGAGCCCCCGTCCGTATCGGGCCCCCCCAGCCTGCTTCAGCGGATTGTCGATGCGCAGCGTATGGATCCTCATCGTGCGGGATTGCATCTGGTATCGGCGCCAGTGAATCCCCGGCCGAACAGCCGTGCCGCCAAATCGCCCCAGGCGCCAGCACCGTACCGGGAAGGCCTCGTCACTCCGGCGCAACCGTCCGCGGACGCTCCGCGCAAAGGGAATCGCCCCACTCCCCGCACGTCGCACCCGTGCCCAGCGCTTGCGCCACGTAAATGACAGCCGCCATACCGCGCAGACCTTCGTTCGTCGGCAGGTCGGCCTTCTTCACAGTCCGCATCAATACGTCCCGCTCCAATCACGCCTCACAGCAGCAAGGATGACCACCCCCGCCCCCGGCGACGGAAAAACCCTCCAATAAAAGCGAGAGAACTCTGCGGCCCTCGGGTTATAAAGGGTATGTAGTTCGCCTTGGAGTATTTCCCCATGGCCGCACCCGCTCTTTCCATTCCCACGCTCTCAACCACCCGGATCGAAGCCGGCCGCCTTCCGGTCTTCGATATCCTGCGTGCCGTCGCAGCACTTCTCGTCTTCTTCTATCACTACGCCGGTCTCGTCGCTCCCTTCACCGAGGGCGCGCCGCTGCTCGACGCCGCCGAATGGATCGCCGCCCGCATCGGCGCCATTGGCACCAACCTGCTGCTGCTCCTCAGCGGCTACTTCCTGGCGCAGAACCTCGCCACCGGCCGCTTTCCCTATCTCCACTTCGTCTGGCTCCGCGTCGTTCGAATCTACGTTCCCTACCTCACCGTCCTCGCCCTGGCCATCCTCTTTGCGTCTCTGGCGCCCGCCTACACCCGCGTCCAGCCCAACGCTCTCAATTGGCGCCACATCCTGGAACAAACCCTGCTCCTCCCCGGCCTCTTTCCGGAAAGGCCCTTTCTCACCGTCACCTGGACGCTCAGCTACATCGTCGCCGGCTATATCACCCTGCCCTTATTCGGCATCGCCCTGCGCCGGTTCGACTGTCGCGCGCCCACCCGCCTCGCCGTCTGGGCGCTGTTGGTCATGGGGAATCTCATCGCCGGTCTCACTCTGGGTGCGCCCCCGGTCCGCTTCGCCTATATCCCGGCCGGCTATCTCCTGTTTGAACTCCAGCGCGCCGAGTGGCTCCCCCACCATCGTCCCGGCATCCTCCGTTGGGCCACGGGCATCTGCCTCGTTGCCTTGCTCTACCGCGCCTTGCTCGACGGCCATCTCATCGGCGACCATTGGCTCGGCTTCATTGCCCAGCTCTCATTTATCGTTACCGGCCTGATCGCCGTCACCACCATTGTTTTCGCGACCATCGTCCTGCAAAGCCGCTATCCTGCCCAAGGCCAGCGCCCGTTGCCGCGCCGCATCGCCGCCTTCGGCCGCACCGGTTACTCGTTCTATCTGGTGCACGGCCCGGTGGTCAAGCTCTTCTCGTTGCTGATCTTCCCCCAAATCGCCCGCCACGCACTCCCGGCGGCCACCCTCTGGCTGGCCGCCCCATTGTGCTTAGCGTGCGCCGCCGGCGCCGCAACCCTGCTCTATTTCGCCGTGGAAAAACCCTGCCGCCGCTTCCTCCTCGGCCACTAATACCACGAACTTACTTCAACTCCGCCATCATCCCATCCAACGACAGCCGCGCCTGCATCGCGCCCCACCCATAATTCGCCGCCATAAACTTACCGATTTCTTCTTTACTCTTCCCCGCCCGCACCTGCTCCCGCGCCGCGGCGACTAACTTACTAAAGTTATCCCGATACGCCTGTAAGTCAGCTTTCTTCTGCACCGCCCCATGCCCCGGGATTACAACATCGAAGTCATTCGCCAGAATTCCATCCAGCGTCTTCAAAAACTCCACCACGCTCCCGCCATTCGGGTAATCAATCAGAGGTGTCGCCCCGGCCATCAGGTCGCCGGTATGAATCGCCCGCCGCGCCGGAAAGAACACCACCGCGTCGCCATTGGTGTGGCCGCGCCCGAAGTGTTTCGCCCGGACTTCCTTCCCGCCCAGCACCACCTGCGCCTCATCGGCAAAGGCAATCCGCGGAATCCCCGGCATCTTCCCATTCACCATATTGGCCCGGGCATTTTTATGAAGCAGAACCTCATACCCAGCGCCCAGCATCTTCGCGTTGGCGCCGGTATGATCCCCGTGGTGATGGGTGTTCAACACATACCGCACCGGCTTATCGGTAACCTTCTTCACATTGGCCAGAATCTCGTCGTGGTTCCGCTCAAACTTGTCGTCGATGACGATCGCCCCCTCATCAGTCAGGTAGACGGCGACATTCCCCCCGCTACCCTCAATGGAGTACAGGTCTTCAGCGACCTTGACGAGCGCCAACGGCGGAGGCGGTTGCAGTCCCCCACCCTGCTGCGTGAACGCGGTCCAGGCGCTCCCCAGAGCCAGCAAACCAAACCCAACCCGAAGTGCGACAAGAGGCTTCATAGACAACCATCCTACCGCCATCCGCCCCTACCGCCCCATGGCCACCCATTTCCCATTCCCATCCTTCCGAGCCAACGTCAGAGAACCCGGATCGATCTCAAAATCATCCTGACCCAAATTGAAATACCACGCATACCCCTGAAACACCCGCCAGAAGGACTGTGAATCCTCATCCAACCCATACTGTCCGCAAGCATTCCGAGGTTCATCTTTCGGAGCCTTCGCCGCCTCGGCGTCACTGACGTCCACCACCAGCGCATCGGCGGGGAAGAACTCATTCCGAGCGGGCCGCACAAAGCATTTGGCGGCCTCGGCTTTCTTTAACATTCCCCGAACATGACCCTCAACCGCCTTCGGCCCCTGCCCGGGCTCCGCGCTCCAGATCTCCACGACCGCCGGGCTCTTCTCATCAAATTTCAACTCCGCCTTATGGGCCCCGCCGTTGTACTCCAACTTCCGTATCTTCCCCTGGCACTCAGCCGCCAGATAAAGCAAAAACTCATCCCCCGGCATCTCAAGGGACTGCATCACCCACTTGCAACCCGTAGGCGGATTCGGCCGTTTCCCACCGGCAAAAACCAGCGGAGAAACCTCCGCGACCGGAGCGGGTGAGGCGGCGGAAGGGGCAGCCGGAGCCTTCGCCTCCTTCCCCCCGCCGCCACAAGCAGCCAGGAAGCAACAAAGCAGAAAACCGCCAAAAAGCCGAAAAGAAGGAGTCATAACGAAAGGGTCCCAACGCAAAAGCGGCAGACTCTCATCCTCCCGAAACCCGCCCTATCCGTCAACCGCCCCAACCAAGCCGTCGCCCCGCCATCCGCCCGAACCCTGCGCCGGGAGCCCTCGCTTCCATTTCGCTTATTTCGAATATGCAACACTGAAAGCGGAGGCT
>CANIFK010000242.1 GCA_947466555.1 Acidobacteriota bacterium
GACAGCCCGTATTTCCGCTGCACCGCCCGGAACTGGCTGAACGCCGTATCGGCATCCGCGGCCGCGGCGATGAACAACGTGTCCACGCCCTGCGCCCCGGGTTGCACACCGCGATCGAGCTGTTCGGCGTAGGTCCGGATCCGTTCGGCATCGGTGGGCCCGAAGGGGCTTGCGTTCACCACGATCTCCACCCCGCGCGGCGTCCGCATCCGCCCCACCAGTTGCGAATGGGGGAACAGCGCGCTCCCCGGCGCCGTCGCGTGGGCGATCTGCAACAGCACCGGCGCCTTCCCATCGACGGCAACGAAATACGTCGACTTCGCCACCGGGTCCGCGGCGAGCGACCCCCAATAGACCGTCATGCCCTCGAACGCCAGCGATGCCGCGCGCGAGGCCAGCATCCGCCGCAGCGCGTCATCCACCGCCCGTCCTTCGGCGAACTGAAAGATCAGATCGGCAAGCTGCGATGCTTCGTGCGCGCGAACGGGAACGCTGAGGGAGTCCAAAGTCATAGGGGGAGCGTCTTCAGATATTGCCGGAACTGCGCGCCGAGGTCGTAGCGCTTCAGGGCAAACTCAACGGTCGCCTGCAGGAAGCCCAGCTTATCGCCGGCGTCGTAGCGCTTGCCTTCGAACTTATAGCCGTACACCGGACGGCTGCGCAGCAGGTGCTTCAACCCGTCGGTCAACTGGATCTCCCCACCGCGGCCCGGCTCCACCGCTTCGATCGAGGTGAAGATTTCCGGCGTCAACACATACCGCCCGATGATGGCCAGATTGCTCGGCGCGTCTTCGACCTTCGGCTTTTCCACCATGTTTCGGATCCGGAACAGCCGGCCGCTCTGGCCCATGTGGTCCACCGGTTCGGCGTCCACGACGCCGTAGGCGGAGATCATCTCTTTGGGCACTTCCATCAGCGCGACCACGGAGGCGCCGTAGAACTCGTACACATCCTGTAGCTGGCGGAGGCAGGGGATCTCGGCGTCGATGACGTCATCGGAGAGCACGACGCAGAACGGCTCTTTGCCCACCAGTTCCTTGGCGCGGAGGACGGCGTGGCCCAGGCCGAGCGCCTCCTTCTGGCGCACATAGGAGATATCGATCATGTCGGAGATGCCGCGCACCAGCGCCAGCAGATCCTTCTTCCCGCTCCGCTCCAGCAGGTGTTCCAGTTCGAAGCTGACGTCGAAGTGGTCCTCAATGGCGCTCTTGCCGCGCCCGGTGACGATGATGATGTCCTGCAGACCCGAATGAATGGCCTCTTCGACGCCGTACTGAATTAACGGCTTGTCGACGAGCGGCAACATCTCTTTCGGTTGCGCCTTCGTAGCCGGTAGGAAACGGGTACCCAGTCCGGCTGCGGGGAAGACTGCTTTTCTGGCTTTCGGGATCATGTGTCCCTTTATTGTCCTCCACCTTGCGCCGGACTTTCCAACCTAGTACTGAAAATTGGCAGAGTGGTACCACTGCATAGGACTAGGCCTTCCCCCAATGGTTTCATTGCGGGCTTCAATGAGAAAGTCCAGACTCAATAGAGTACGCATGGAGAGATTCGAGACACAGCGCTGGATGTCCCACGAAGTGGCACGCTTAATTGCCATCTTCGAGTCCGAGCGCCGTTTCTACGATGAGATGGTTACTCTTCTTCCGGTGCCGCTGGCGACGGTTGGTCCCGATGGCGCCATCCTCTCCGCCAACCAGGCGTTTCTGCGCGAGTTCAGTCTGAAGCGCGAAGAGCTGGAGCGGAAGTCACTGACGGCGATTTTTGGGAATGAAGACTGGCTCAGCGCGCTGTTGCCTCGGGAGACGGGCACGCTCGCGACCGGCGTGTATGCCGTACACTTTACGCCCATCCCGCGCTGGGACCGGGGCGAGACGGAATGGATGGTCGTCTTTACCCCGCAGACGACGGCGCCTGCGACGCTGTCCGCCGCGCCTGTCGCGGCCGGGCCGGATCCGGAACTGATTGCCAGCGCCGCGGCGGTGGAAGCCGCTCAACGGCTGGCTGGCCGGGTGACCCACGAGACCAATAACCTGATCATGATCGCATCGGGGTATGGGCGGGAGATTCTGAATGGGCTGCCGGCGGATAGCCCGCTTCGCGAAGACGTCTCCATGCTGTTGGGGGCGACCGACCGGATTGAGGCGATGGCGGGGCAGTTGAACGAGCTTTCCCGGGCCGGGCGGATGGAACTTGCCAGCCATACTCTGGGCGACGTACTTCCTTCCGAGGGCTATCAGGTGCAGGCGGGACTACCGGTGGGGACGACGGTGCTGGTGGACCGGGCGCCGTTGGCGGCGGTGTTTGCCGCGCTGCCGCTGGTTGCTTCGGGGCCGCTGGCGGTGGACGGCGTTGTGACCGAGTTGGCGGCCGTGCTGACCGTGAAGGGATTCGGCATGTCCGCCGAGACACTGCGGCAGCAGTTTGAAGCATTGAATAAAGCCGCCCGGGATGGAAAGCCCGGCGCGGCGGAGTGCGCGCTGACGGGGCCACGGCTGGCGCAGGCCGGGGTCCGTTGGCGTGTGACTGATGCCGCTGCGTTGGAGTTGCATATTCCTCGCACCAGCCGGGTGCCGGTGGCGACGTCGCATTCGGCGTTGGTGGTGGACGATCAAAGCGGGATTCGCGCGATCGTCCGGCGGATTCTTGAGGGCCGCGGGTTCCAGGTGGCCGAGGCCGGATCGGGGGAGGAGGCGCTGTCGTTGTTGGACCGGCGCCGGGAAGCCTTCGACCTGCTGGTGACCGATATGCGGATGCCCGGCATGACGGGACGCGATCTGGCTGACCGGGTTCGTTTTCGGCATCCGTCGACGCGAATCCTGTTTATCAGCGGGTTCACGGACGACCCGAGCGTGCAGGCGGGGATCCTGCCGGACCGGGCGTTGTTTCTATCGAAACCGTTCAATCCGGAGCAGTTTGTGGCGGCGGTTACGAAGCTGGTGGAGTAAACACGACGCGGCGGCCGTCGATTTGCCAGGGCTCGGTGAGCAGGCGGCGGAGCGACTCGCTGTAGATTTTGTGTTCCTGGGTGAGGATCTTGGCGGACAGCGTCTCGGCGGTGTCGGACGGGTCCACGGACACTTGGGCCTGCATGACGATGGGGCCGTGGTCGAGGTGTTCGTCCACGAAATGCACGGTGCAGCCGCTGATCTTGACGCCGTAGTCGAAGGCCTGGTGCTGGGCGTCGAGGCCGGGGAAGGACGGCAGCAGCGACGGGTGGATGTTCAAAATGCGCTGGGGGAAGGCGCGGATGAACTCCGCGCTCAGGATGCGCATGTAGCCGGCGAGGATTACCCAATCGACGTTGTGCGCTTTGAGCGTGGCGATGAGTTGGCGGTCGTAGGCTTCGCGATCGAGCCCCTTGGAGGGGAGCGATACGGCCGTGAGGCCGAGCGCGCGGGCGGCATCGAGGCCCGGGGCTTCCGGGCGGTTCCCGATGACGACAGCGATTTCGGCCGGGATTTCACCGGCGGCAACGCGGGCGGCGATGGCCTGGAAGTTCGACCCGCGGCCGGAGAGCAGTACGCCGAGGCGGCTCATACGTAATGAACGCGCTCTGTGGCACCCTTTTTCAGGCGCACCACGGCACCGATGGGGAAGTGGGGTTCACCGGCTTGCTCCAGCAGTTCGGAGGCGTCGGCGGCTTCTTCGGCACCCACGCAGAGGATCATGCCGACACCGAGGTTGAAGGTACGGCGCCAGTCAGCGTCTGACACGTTGCCGAGTTTCTTGAGCAGCTGGAAGACGGGCGGGACTTCCCAGGAGAGGGTATGGATCTCGGCGCCGAGGCCCTTGGGCAGCATGCGGGGCGTGTTATCGGTAATGCCGCCGCCGGTGATGTGGGCGGCGCCTTTGAGCAGGCCCGCCTCCATCAGGGTATCGATGGCGGGTTTGTAGCTGCGGTGGACCTTTAGGAGTTCCTCTGCGACGGTGCAGCCGAGTTCGGGCACCTTGGTGTCGATCTTGTACTTGGCGACGTCGAAGAACAGTTTGCGGGCGAGCGAGTAGCCGTTGGTGTGGAGGCCGTTGGAGGGGAGGCCGAAGAGCACGTCGCCGTTCTTGATATCGGCGCCGGTCAGCATGTTTTCCTTGTCGACAGCGCCGACGATGAAGCCGGCGAGGTCGTATTCGCCATCGGCGTACATGCCGGGCATCTCCGCCGTCTCACCGCCGATGAGGGCGCAACCGTTCGCCTTGCAGCCGCGGGCGATGCCTTCGACAACGGCACCCGCGACGGGCGCCTTCAACTTGCCGACGGCAAAATAGTCCAGGAAGAACAGCGGCGAGGCGCCTTGGACCATGATGTCGTTGACGCAATGGTTCACCAGGCATTCGCCGACGGTGTCGTGCTTGTCGGCCATGAAGGCCACTTTCAGCTTGGTGCCAACGCCATCGGCGGAGCTGACCAGGACGGGGTTCTTCCAATCCTTCAAATGAAAGCCGGCGCCAAACGCGCCGATGTCGGTCATGACGGAACTGGTGAAGGTCTTACGGGCGTGGGCACGGATGAGATCAACGGCGCGATCCGCTTCGTCGATATCCACTCCGGCGTCTTTGTACTCGATCGGTTTTTTAACGGCCATGGGGGGCTACTTCAAGAGTAACGCAGGCGTCGGGCCCCGCTCCACAAACCTATTCGACAAAACCGCGCCAGGTGTTTCCCTTCTCGTCGCGGAGGATGATGCCAAATGAGTCCGAGATGCCGCTGATGGATTTTCCGCCGGAGTCCCGGAAGTTGTAGCGGATGATGTTGTCGTCCTGCGCGATGGCCATTCCGTTCCACACATTGCCGTATTCATCACGAAGGCGGACAAAATCGCCATCACCGTACCCTGTCATGCCGCTGCGCGATCGGGTATTCTCGAACCGGTAAAAGCCGGAAGGGGTCGAGCTATAGAATCGCTTTCTACGGTATATCATTGCCCCCATTATGGGGGGTGGCGATCCACGCGTAGATCCGGTTATTCCCCTAGTTAAGCAGGGGCAATGACCTGAGGTTTAATGACGGCAACGCCAGCGGCGCGCATGGTGTCTTTTAATTGATTGAACATGGGCTCCCCTTCATAAAGTCCGACGATGGCGCCGCCGGAGCCGGCGAAATTGGCTGAGGCGCCACAGGCGCGCGCTAAATGAATCATTTCCAGGTTGCCGGGATCCAATTGATAAAGGCCTGCGCGGAGGTCGAAGTTGGCGTTGATAAGTTTGTGGAGTTCGGGGCGATTGCCACGGAGAAGGGCGGTGCGGCCTTGCTCGGCGTAAGAGGCCCATTGCTGCATAGCATCGACCACGACGGGGTCATTATTTCTCCACCGCTCTCGGACGTTGTTATGAAATACCTCCGTTCCTTCGCTGAGGCTGGTGCGGTAGGCAACGTAAATGTCTTTTAATAACTTGGGGTCGAGAGGTTCGTATTCGCCATAGCCGCGCGTTTCCATGAGTTGGCGGGCAAAATCCATAAACACCACCCCCTCGTAGGTCTGAATCACGCGGTCCTGTAAGCCAGCGGCGACGCCTAACTCCTTTGTCTCGGTTTCTAAGACGATATTGGGTTGTATTTCGACGGGGATGTTGAGCTCGTAGTACTGAATCAGGGCGCGGAGAGCTGCGGTAATAATAGCGGAGGAGCCCCCCATACCGAGGCGGAGGGGCACGGTGGACTCATATTCGAGGGTGAAATTACGGTTGGGAAGCTCGATCCCGTTGGCGCGGCAGTAATCGGTCAAGCGGACGAGGAGAGCGATGATGATACGGAAACCGCCGTAGTAGCCACGCCAGCGTGTCGTCTCGTAGAGATCATCGAGCGATTCAAAGATGGGGAGATCGGCTTTTCCGGCCTTGATTTCGAGCCGGGCGCTGGGATAGACGACAACGCGGGCGCGGAAGTTACGCACGAGCAGGGAAATTGTCTTTCCGAAGTAGCCATCGCTGGGATTGCCGAGCAATCCGGCGCGGCCATAGGCGTAGGTTTCGATGTGCATGGAGTGTCGTTGCCGCCGGCCGGTTCCCGGATGGGGGCATACTGAATTGTATGCGCATCCTGTTGCAACGAGTGTCTACGGCGAGTGTCACGGTGGCCGGCGAGGTGGTGGGGGAAATCGGGTCCGGATTGCTGGCGTTTGTGGGAATCGGACACGGAGATACGGAAGAACACGCGGACTATCTGGTGGAAAAAATGATCAATCTGCGGTTATTTGAGGACGCTGGGGGGAAGATGAATCTGAGCGTGGAGGATATCGGCGGGGGCGTACTTATTGTGTCGCAGTTCACATTGTACGCGGATATCCGGAAGGGCCGGCGGCCGAGCTTTGACAACGCGGCGAGTCCTGAAGTGGCTAAGAGATTGTACGAATATTTTGTGAATCGGACGAAAATTCGGGTGGCAAATGTAGCCACCGGAGTGTTCCAAGCTGATATGTTGGTTAGGCTTGCAAATGATGGGCCGGTAACTGTATTTCATGATTCAGTTGACAAATTCGGTAATAAGTCGCAATCTGATGGATAAGAGTATGCCAAGAACTCCATCCACCGTTGACCAAGCCGCTTTGTACGAAGCGGCCCTTGAAGGTCTAGAGCTACAGAAGCAGCGCCTTGAGGAACAGATCAGATTGGTTCGTTCCCTCATTGGCGGCAAGAAACCCCGTGCGGCTGCGCCGGCGGCGGTAGTGGCGGAAGCGCCTTCGGCGACCGCTAAACAGAAGGCCGGCCGCAAGCCGCGCCGTAAACGGAACCTTAGCCCGGAAGCGCGGAAGCGCATCGCCGAAGCTCAGAAGAAGCGCTGGGCCGCGTTCCGCAAAGACACCGACGCTTAATCTAACCGCCAGTGGAAGCGGTCAGCGACTGCTTCCACTGGTCCATCCCCGGCGATCCGGCCGTCAGCAAAGAAGACGGCTCGTTTAGCGACACGCCGGGCGAAGTAGACATCATGAGTAGCAATTAGTTTCGCTTGCGGTAAAGCAGAGAGCAATCTCGCCAAGTCATTTTGACCGGGCGGGTCGAGAAATGTTGTCGGTTCGTCGAAGACGAGCACTTCCGGTTTCATGACTAACACACCGGCAAGGGCGGCGCGTTTCTTTTCCCCGGCGCTTAGATGATACGGTGCGCGGTTGGCCAAATGACTGATGCCAAGCGTGGCAATGATTTCGCGTGCCCTGCGGAGTGATTCGGCGGGATCTATGCCTGTATGTAACGGGCCGAAGGCGACGTCTTCGAGGACGGTGGGCATGAAGAGCTGATCGTCGGAGTCCTGAAAGACGTACCCGATCTTTCCGCGGACGTCGGTGAGGGTGTCGTCGGAGAGCGGGATGCCGCCGATGCGGAGGTCGCCATCGCCGCGGAGAAGGCCGGCGAGGTGGAGGAGGAAGGTGGTTTTTCCAGATCCGTTGGCGCCGAGTATGGCGACAGATTCTCCGGCGGCGAGTTGGAAATCGATGCCGCGGAGGGCGGGGGTGCCGTCGGGGTAGGTATATTGCAGGCCGCGGACGTC
>CANIFK010000243.1 GCA_947466555.1 Acidobacteriota bacterium
GCGAACGCGGAGCGTTTTGACGTGATTATCGTCAGCGATCAGGCGGAGACTTCGGCGGGCGGCGTGGTGACGCCGGCGCTGCGCGGAGCGATTGAATCGACTGCGGCGGCGTATCCGGAAAAGGTTGTTTGGGTGGATTCGCGGGCGCGCGCGGAGCACTTCCAGGGCGTGATTGTGAAGCCGAATTTGAAAGAGGCGACGGAGGCGTCCGAGCGGGCGCTGGGCCGGGTGGACTTCCCGGCGTTGCGCGCGCATTGCCAGGCGCCGTTGCTGCTGGTGACGTTTGGCGGTGAGGGCGTGCGGATTTACGACGCCGAGGGCGAGCGTTGGGTGAAGACCGAACCGATTGCCAACCCGGTGGATATTTGCGGGGCTGGCGATAGCTTCAGCGCCGGTGCGGCGTGCGCGTTCGCGGTGACGCGCGATGCGATGGCGGCGGCGGAGTTCGGCAACCGCGTGGCGTCGATCACGATCATGAAGAAAGGCACCGGCACGGCGTCCCCGGCCGAGTTGTTGGCAAAGGGATGAACACGCTGGCGATCGATATTGGCGGCACGAAGTTCACCATTGCGGTGTTCGATGATGCCGGGGTGCTGATACGCCGGGAGTCCCGGGCGACGGACCGCGAGGGCGGCAAGGATTGGATGCTGGCTCGGATTGCCGAGATCGCTCGCGGGTGGGCGGCGGAGTTGCCGTTGGACCGCTGCGCGATTGGCTTCGGCGGGCCGGTGGATTTTGAAAAGCAGATGGTGGCGCTGTCGACGCATGTCGGTGGCTGGGCGGATTTTGACTTGTGTGGTTGGGTGCGGAGCGAGTTGGGGATTGGCGCTGTTGTGATGGACAACGACGCCAACGTGGGCGCGCTGGGCGAAGGTGTGCATGGCGCGGGGCGCGGGTACCGGCCGCTGTTCTACATGACGCTTTCGACTGGGATTGGTGGTGGGATTTTGACTGCCGATGGTGTTTATCGGGGGGCTGATTCCTATGCGGGTGAGTTGGGCCATTTGACGATTCGCCCGGGCGGGCCGGACTGTTTGTGTGGTTCGAATGGCTGCTTTGAGCGGATGGGCTGCGGGCTTTGGCTGGAGCGGGATTACGGGAAGACGGCCAAGGAACTGGTGGACGATCCGGCGTTTGTGGAGCAGTATGTGGTGAATCTGGCGCTGGGGTTGAAGGCCTGCGTGATGCTGTTGAACCCGGCGCGGATTGTGATTGGCGGGGGCATCAGTAAAGCCGGGGACAAGCTGTTTGTGCCGTTGCGGCAGGAGTTGCGGCGGCAGGTGACGTCATGGAGCCGGGCGCGCCTGGACGTGGTGCCGGGCGCGCTGGGCGACGATTCGGTGTTGTACGGGGCGTTGGAGCTGGCGCGGTTAAGCCGCGGCGTGTAGGTGCCCGTCGCGCATGTGGACGATGCGGTCGGCAAAGGCGGCCGCTTCGGGGTTGTGCGTGATCATGAGGATGGTTTGGCCCAACTTTTTGTTGAGGCTGCGCATGAGATCGAGCACTAAGGTTGAGTTTTCCGTGTCGAGGTTGCCGGTGGGTTCGTCGGCCAGCAGGATGGCCGGATGGTTGACCACGGAGCGGGCGATGGCTACGCGTTGCTGCTCGCCGCCGCTTAACTGACGGGGCTTGCGGTCCATCTTGTCGGCGATGCCGAGGGTCTCGATGACGTCGCGGAACTGCTGATCGAGAGGGCCTTTGAAACCGGCGATATCGCGGGCGATTTCGATGTTATCGCCGACGGTGAGCGTGGGCAGCAGATTGTATTTCTGGAAGACGAAGCCGACGGTTTTCTTGCGAAGGTTGGTGCGGCCACTGTCGCTCAACTTCATCAGATCCTGGCCGTCGATGATGACGGTGCCGGAGGTGGGCGGGGTGAGGCCGCCGAGGATGTTGAAGAGGGTGGATTTGCCGGAGCCCGAAGGGCCGACGATGGCGAGGAATTCGCCGTGCTCGACGGTCAGATCGACCCCACGAAGGGCGTGGACATCGACTTCGCCGGAGCGGAAGGTTTTCCGAAGGTCGCGAATGGCGATGATCGGCTCAGTCATAAGACAGGGACTCCAGTGCATCCTGGCGGGCGGCTTTGATAGCGGGATAGAGAACGCCGAGCAGCGCACCGCCGAGGGTAATGCCGCTGGCGATGGGCCACCAGGTGTAGACGATGGCCTGGGTCATTGAGGCGGGGATGAAGGTGGAAATGAGCCAGCGGGTGACGTAGCTCATTCCGATACCCATCACGCTGCCAATGATCGCCATGAGAATGGTTTCCCGCAGGAGAATGCCGAGGACGTAGGACTGGCCGGCGCCGAGGGCCTTCAGGATGCCGATTTCGCGGGTGCGCTCCAGGATGGCGGTATACATGGCGAGGAAGACGACCAGGAACCCGAAGAGCACGCTGAGCGTCATGACGACGCCGATGAAGGTCTTCAATTCGGGGATGCTGTTGACGGAAAACTGGGAGGCGAGCTCATCCATCGAATAGATGGGATAGTCGCTGAGTGTTTGCTTGAAGTGGGCGATGACGGCCTGGGTCTGCTTGGGATCGTCGAGCTTGACGTAGATGACGGAGACCTTGCCGGTGGTGGCGGTGAGATCCTGGAGTACGGTTTTGGGCAGCATCATGCGGGTGAGTTTGCCGCCGCGAAAGATGCCAGTAACGGTCCAGTCGCGGTTCAAAATCTTCACGGCCGAGCCGACGTGGAGCTTCTTTTCCTTGGCGTAGTACTCGTCAATGATGGCTTCCTGGCCGGATTGAAAGGGCCGGCCATCGATGAACGTGAAGCCACCGCTCATTTTCGAGAGTTCGTCGAGATCGACGCCGTGGACCGTGCTGACGCCGCCGAGGGGCTGGATTGTCACGCCGGTGGCCTGTGTCACGTGGGGCTGTTCTTTGGCCCAGGCGACGAGGCGCTCATTGATATTCGGCGGGGTGATGCCGATGGCGGACGAGCCCGCGGGGCGGATGATGATGTCGGCACCGACGCCGCGCGTCCGCGCCTCCTGATCCCGCAACATGCCCTCGCCAACGCCCACCAGCGTCAGCATCATGGTGACACCGAGCCCAATGGCGAGCGAACTCAACAGCGTTCGAACGGGGCGGTGTTTCAGATTCTCCCAAACCAGCTTATAGACCAAGCCCTCATTGTATCGCGGACGCTTCGTTCCCGCCGTGTCTGGTACCCTGGAATTTCAACCTGTACCATGTCGTTCCAGATACGTCCGCAACAAGAATTCCTCGTTCAACCCGCTCTTCCCGCCGCGCTCGAGCGGCTTTCGGAGCTCTCCTATAACCTGCTGTGGGTATGGGACCGGGACATTCGCAGTATGTTCCGCCGTTTGGACGCCGCCGAATGGCGCAGTTCCTCGCACAACCCGGTGCGCATGCTCGGGCAGGTTTCGCAGGCCACGCTCTCCAAGGCGGCCGCCGATCCGCGCTTCGTCGCGATGTACAAGAAAGCCTGTGACAAGCTGGACGCCTACATGGCTGCCACGCCGGTGGACAGCGAAAAGCTGATTGCGTACTTCTCCATGGAATACGGGTTGGCCGAATGTCTGCCGATTTATTCGGGCGGATTGGGTGTGTTGTCGGGCGACCACATGAAGGGCGCGTCTGACCTGGCGTTGCCGCTGGTGGGAATTGGCCTGCTGTATCAGAAGGGCTACTTCAGCCAGTCGCTAAATCCGGATGGTTGGCAGATTGAGAAATCGCCGGAAAACGATTTTTATACTTTGCCGCTGCGGCCGGTGATGAAGGATGACGGGTCGGAACTGACCATTGAAGTTCCGATGCCGGGTGGCGATGTTACGGTCAAAGTTTGGAAGATCCAAGTTGGCCGGGTGCGGCTGTTCCTGTTGGACACGAATATCCCGCAGAACAAGACCGCGGAGCTGCGCGACATCACGGACGCGTTGTACGGTGGCGATTCGCATACGCGCATCCGCCAGGAAATCGTTCTCGGCATTGGCGGCTTGCGTGCGCTGCGCGCGATGGGAATCGAACCCACTGTCTTCCACATGAACGAAGGGCATTCGGCGTTCCTGGGGCTGGAGCGAATTCGCATTCTGATGGCGAGCTACGGGCTGTCGTTCGATGAAGCGATTGAGACCTGCCGCGCCAATAACGTCTTTACGACACACACGCCGGTGCCGGCTGGAATCGACCTGTTCGATACCGGCCTGATGCACTACTACTTCCGCGAGTATTGCGAGAATACGGGTTTCTCAATCGATCAATTGCTGTCACTGGGCCGGCGGAATCCGGGCGATCAAGGCGAGTCGTTCTCGATGGCAATTTTGGCGATCAAGACGAGCTGCTGGCGCAATGCAGTGAGCGCGCTGCATGGCGTTGTTTCGCGGGAGATGTGGCAGGACCTGTGGCCGAACGTGCCGTCGTGGGAAGTGCCGATCACGCATGTGACGAACGGCGTGCATTTGCGGTCGTGGGTGAACGGCGATCTGGTCCAGCTTTACGACAACTATCTGCAGCCCGATTGGCGCGACAAGGCGACCGATCCGGAGACTTGGAAGCTGGTTGACGATATCCCCGATAACGAAATCTGGGACGCGCACAAGAAGCGGAAGCGGCAGTTGATCACGTTCGTGCGGAACCGTTTGTTGCGCGGCGCGCAGGCGCGGAAGACCTCCTCGCCGGAAGTGCGGCGGTTATCGGAGGCGCTGGATCCGGACGCGTTCACGATTGGATTCGCGCGGCGTTTTGCCACGTATAAGCGCGCTACGTTGTTGTTGCGGGATCTGCCGCGGTTGAAGCGGTTGTTGACGAATAACCGGATGCCGGTGCAGATTCTCATTGCCGGTAAGGCGCATCCGAAGGACATTCCAGGGAAGACGTTGATTCGCGAGATCTTCCAGCTTTCGCGCGATCCGGAGATTGCCAACCGGCTGATCTTCGTTGAGGATTATTCGATTGCCGTAGCTCGCGAGTTGGTACACGGCGTGGACGTGTGGTTGAATAACCCGCGGCGCGGTGAAGAGGCTTGCGGAACGTCGGGCATGAAGGCTGGGATCAATGGCGTGTTGAACTTGTCGATCCTCGATGGCTGGTTCGATGAGTCCGATGAAGTATCGGGCGGGTGGGCGATCGGCGACCGCGAGGAGTATTCGGAAGATCAGGACGAGATCCACAATTCGTCGGTTCTTTCGCTGTTGGAGAACGAGATTGTTCCGCTTTATTACGCCGCCCGGGCCGATGAGGTGCCGGTGGAATGGGTGAAGCGGATGAAGCAATCGATCAAGGCGCTGACGCCGCAGTACGATGCCCGGCGCATGTTGGACGACTACTCTCGACTGCTTTATAACCCTGCGCACGACTATCGAGCTGAGACGCGCAGCGACAATTTCACGCGCAGCCGGAATCGCGCGACCTGGGACAAACAGGTGCACGCGGCCTGGCCGCAGGTGCGGTTCGTGGAACTGAGCGGCGCGCCCCAAGGGCCGGTGCTCTCCGGGCATCCCATGCCGATGCGGGCTGTGGTTGAGCTGGCTGGGTTGGTCCCGAGCGATGTGCGGGTTGAGGCTGTTGTTGGGCGTATCGATTCCGCGGGAGCGTTGGAAGATACCGAGATCGTTTCGTTGCCGGCCATGGAGCAGATGGGGTCCGCCTGGGCCTTCGGCTGCAACTATGCGCCGACGCAGACGGGGCGGCTGGGGTGTGCGTTCCGTATCTCCAGCAACCATTTCGACCATCCGCTGACGCGGCCCTGCAACGCGCTGTTGAAGTGGATCTAACTTACAACCAGCCCTTGTGCCGCGCGATTCGCGCGGCCTCGGTGCGGTTGGCCGCGCCGAGTTTGCTCATGATTTCGGATAGATAGTTGCGGACGGTGCCCTCGGATATCTCAAGTTCGAGGGCGATGGCGGCGCTGGTGGCGCCGTCGGCTGCCAGACGGAGCACCTGGCGTTCGCGGTCGGTGAGAGGGTCGGCTTCGGTCCAGGCCTCGGTGGCAAGTTCGGGGTCGATGACACGGCTGCCGGCGTGGACTTTACGAATGGCGTTGGCGAGCGTTGCCGCGGGCGCGTCCTTGAGCAGATAGCCGACGACGCCCGAGTCGAGGGCGCGGCGCAGGTAGCCGGGCCGGGCGAAGGTGGTCAGGATGATGACACGGGTGCGGCTCTGGCCTTTGAGCGCGGAGGCAACTTCGAGGCCCGTGCGCTTGGGCATTTCGATATCCGTCAGCACGACATCGGGCCGGAGTTTTGCGGCTAGCGCGAGAGCCTCCTCGCCGTCGCGCGCTTGGCCGACGACCTCGATGTCGTCCTCCGTTTCGAGCAGTGCCGCGAGGGCTCCGAGGACCATCGATTGGTCTTCGGCGATCAGGACACGTATCTTCATGCGGTCCCCTCCAGGGGCAATCGGATGCGGATCTCCATGCCGTTTGTGGTGGTCTTCTCCATGGTGCCGCCAAGTAGTTCAATGCGTTCGCGCATGCCGGAAAGTCCGCTGCCCTCCGGATTGTTGCCGCCGCGGCCATCGTCGACTAGCCGAAGTTCCAAGCTGCCGGCGGCACTCGACAGCGACAGCGTGGCCCGTTGCGCTTGGGCGTGGCGAACGATGTTGGTGACGCCTTCCCGGATGGCGAGGGAGAGCACGTTTTCCTGCAGCGGCGTCAATGGGCACGGCTCGACGGCGCATTCCAGCACGACGTCCGCGGCGGCGAGTGCCGTGCGCGCCTGTTCCAATTCCGTGGCGATCCCGGCGGAGCGGTAGCCCTTTACGGCGGCGCGGACCTGCGCCAGCGCATCGCGGGAGATCGTCTCCACGTCCCGAATTTCCTGGATCGCGCGGGCGCTATCCCGTTCCGCGAGGCGGGAGGCGAGTTCGGACTTCAGCACGATGACGGAGAGCGTGTGGCCGAGCAAATCGTGCAGGTCGCGGGCGATTCGTTCGCGCTCGGCGATCTTGGCCAGACGCTCGGTCTCTTCTTGCGCCATGGCGAGTCGACGGTACATCTGGCGCTGTTGTGTCAGGACAATCGACATGATTCCGATGAGCGCGGAGACGACCACGGCCGATGCCCAGAACATGACCGCCGGCTGGAGAAGATGCGCGGTGACGCCGATTGCCACCAGCAAGGCCCCGAGATAGGCCCAGACTTGGGCAGGCTTCACTTCTGTCGCCAGGTGCCCAATGAACGAGGCGGAGTAGATGAAGAACACGCCAGCGCCGCCGTTCCAGGGGGCATAAGCGGCGCCGAGTGCGAAGAGCGCGGCGACCACCCACAGCACGCGGTAGCCGCGCAGCCAGTAGCCCCAGAAATAGATTGGCAGGAAGACGGCAACGCCGGCGAGCGTTGCCGTCCACGCGCCTGCCGAGGCATTCGTTAATGCAGGCTGGGCCAGAAACTGGGCGAGATAGACCAGCCACAGGTACGGCAGCCAGCCGCTGGGATTGGCGGGCGGCAGGAATGGATAGTGACGGTTCATCGAGCGGAATGGCGCCGCCACGCCA
>CANIFK010000244.1 GCA_947466555.1 Acidobacteriota bacterium
ATAATGCGGAGGTCGGGGGCAGTATCGAGCGGGAGCGTACGGCTGCCCGCCGGATTGGCGAAGAGCAGGAGGGCGTCGGTGGCCCAGTTGGCGGCGAGGAGGCCGATGAGGCCGCCGCCGATTGACAGGAGCAGGCTTTCGGCGAGGACGAGGCGGATCAACTGCCAGCGACTGGCGCCGAGTGCGAGGCGGACGGCGATTTCCCGACGGCGTGCGGTGCCGCGGGCGAGCAGGAGATTGGCGACGTTGGCGCAGGCAATCAGGAGTACCCCGGCGACGAGGGCGGAGAGGAGCCACATGGCGGTAGCGACATCCTTCTCATTGCTGAGGTTGCCCCGGGAGGCCGGGTGGAGTTCGAACCGACGGTCGAGGAAGCGCTGTTTGCGGCTAGGGGCCATGGCGCCGAAGTCCTTTGACTCCTCCTGGAGGACGGGGACGATGATGCGGTCGAACTCGGACTTGGCTTGCGCTGGAGTGGCGCCGGGCTTGAGGCGGGCGAAGACCTGGAGGAAGAAGAGGTAGCGGTCTTCGAGGCGCGCGGAGTTAGGCATGAGCATGCGTTGCATGGCGAGGGGGAGGTAGAGATCGGGCGGATTCAGGATGTCGCTACCACGGAAGCCGGATTGGGTCACGCCGAGGACGGTCATGGGCTTGCCGTTCAGGAGGATTTTCTTGTCGATGATATTGGGGTCGGATCCGAAGCGGCGCTGCCAGAAGTCGTGGGAGAGGACGACGACGGGATGGGCGTCGACGGTGCGGTCATCTTCCTGCGTGATGGGGCGGCCGATGACGGTTTTCAGGCCAAACGTGTCGAACCAGGTTCCGGAGATGAGCGTTGCCCGAACGATCTCACTGCGGTCGCCGGTCGACAAGCTGGCGGAGCCGGAGTATTGCGCCGCGACCGACTGGACGGACGGTCCACCGGCGAGGACCTCGTGGTACATGGGGTTAGAAAGGGTCCGGCGCCCCCAGTTTTCACCTCTGCGAGGACCGGGGAGCTCCAATTGGACGAGTTCGTTGGGGTGTGGGACAGGGAGAGAACGGAGGAGGAGTTGGTCGAGGAGGGTGAAGATAGCGGTGTTGGCACCGATGCCGATGGCGAGCGAGAGGGTGGCGACGATGGTGAAGAGCGGGTTCTGGCGGAGGGCGCGCGAGGCGTAGCGGAGATCCTGGATGAGCATCGGGGTTAGTTAGGCACGTTTGGGGCCATTGTAAGTGATTGATAATACGAATAGTGGGTAAAATCGGGGTATTCCGAGGTGGGACAAGGTGTGCGGGGACGGACAGATGTGGTATTGTAGGAGAGTGCACGGCGTGCCGTACAGGTGTGCCCTTTTGGAGAATTAGCAATGGAATGTCCCGTTACTGGCATCAAGACGCGCTTCGGCAATCGTGTTTCGCACGCGAACAATAAGACCCGGCGCACTTGGGAGCCGAATATGCAATCGAAGCGGTTCTGGGTTGCGACCGAAAACAAGTACGTCCGTTTGCGGATCAGCGCGCAGGGGATCAAGATGATCGACAAGGTCGGTATTGATGCCGTGTTGGCCGATCTCCGTAAGCGTGGCGTGAAAGCCTAAGCCCGGATTCAACTTTCTACGAAAAAGGCCCTGCCGGTTGGCAGGGCCTTTTTCTATGTGCGGGAGCGGGCGGATCTGTTTAGGTTTTTGCGAAGTAGAGGGACGTGGCGCGTTCCAGGTCGGGACGCGTCATGGCGATGGGCCGGCCCTCGTAGCGGGAAATCGATTCGAGGATGTTGCAGATGTCGTTGGGGTAGCAGGCCCGAAGTTCGGTTCGCCCTTCGCGCAGGCAGAGCTTGCGGAGAAACTCAGCGCTATCGGTTTCGGCCGGAACGCGCCGGGCGGCGACAACACGTTGGAAGATCTGATCGAAGACAGCCGGGCTGACCGCTTCGACGTAGATTTTGTTTTGGATACGGCGGAGGAAGGCTTCGTCGGCGAGGTCGGACGGTTCCAGATTGGTGGAGAAGACGACCATGAGCTCGAAGGGGATCTGGAATTTGACGCCATAACGGAGGGTCAAATAGTCGATGCGGCGGTCGAGCGGGACGATCCAGCGGTTGAGAAGATCACGGGGCGACATCAACTGGCGACCGAAATCGTCGACGATGAAAAGGCCGTTGTTGGCCTTCATTTGCAGGGGGGCCGAGTAGATGCCGGAGGCTTCGTCGAGCCGGAGTTCGAGCATGGACGGGATCAATTCACCGCCGACGACGATGCAGGGCCGTTTACAGAGGACCCAGCGCGGGTCGATTTCCGGATCCGTCGCTTCGAGTGCGTGGTGAACGACCGGGTCGTAGATCGAGATGATCTGGTTGTCGACTTCGACCGCGTAGGGAATGAGAACCGCATCCTGATAGACGCGGAGCATTCGTTCGGCGATGGAGGTCTTGCCGTTACCGGAGGGACCGTAAACGAAGATGGAGTTTTGACTGATGAGGGCCGGGCCGAGTTGGTCCAGCAGCCGGTCGGTAACGATCAGATCTGAAAAGGCCTGGCGCAGGGCGCGCCGGTCCACCTGGAGTTTGGCGGCTTGTTGGCGGGTGGCGGCGTGGTATTCGTTGAGCGAAACCGGGCAGGCACCAGCGTATTGGGAGATCTGGAAACGCTCACTGGCCAGTTGGCGCCCAGTGGCGGAGTGGGTAAACGTATAGTCGTTGCCGACCATCCCTTTCACTTCCACCAACTGCTGCTTTCGCATGTATTGGAAGATATGGTCGATGACGGGGACGGAGACCCGCAGTTTCCGGGCGAGGCTGGAGAGGGTAGACGTCCCCTCAAGCAGCAGACGCCGGACCACCAGATCGAGAACCAGGCTCTCGCTGATTCCCAGGGTTTCTATCGATTCCGGTATGCGCGGATTGAAATTGTTGACCGGCGGTGGCGCTGACTGCGGGAGGGTTACCGACATAATTATCCTTGGTATATATCGGCAGGATTCGGGGCCGACTTTACACTACACGGATTGAACATCCAGCGCGTCATCTAATTGTGGGACTTTGTCTGCGAATCCTGTTGGCTGGTTTGACCGTCGCGGTATGGGCGGCGGAGCCGTCGGCACGCGCGCTGGCCAGGAAAGGTGAGCAAGCAGAAAAGATCGGCAACGTGGCCGAAGCGGTGTTGTTGTACAACCAGGCGGCGGCGAAGGGATCGGCTGTAGCGGCGGCGCGGGCGCGGACATTGATGGAACGGGTGGTACGGGACGGCATGCAGTCGGCCACTGCCATTGAGGCAGCGACGGCGACACCGGCGGAGCTGGATGCGATTTTCGCGCCGATTTCTGAACGCGACGTAAAAGAGGCCCGGGAGCTGTTGCCGCCACCGGAACTGGCGTTGCCGAAGACGCTGTTCGCGGTGGACTTGCGGGAAGCGCCGCAGAAGTTGTGGGAGTCGGCTGGGAAGTTGTTGGGCCTTGAGGTGCAGTTCGACGGCGAGTATCCGGTGACCGGCCAGCCGGTGCGGTTCCAGTGCACCGAACAGAGCGCCAAGCAGGTGCTGCATGGGTTGTCGGCGGCGACGGGGAGTTTCCTGGTGGCATTGGGGCCGCGGCGGATCATGGTGGTGAAAGACACGACGCAAAAGCGGCAGGAGCGGGAGCCGACGGTGGCGGTGCTGTTGACGCTGCCGGACCCGACCTCGACGCAGGAGTTGCAGGAGGCGGCGCGGGCGGTGCAGCAGGTGATGGAAATTCAGAAGTTCGCGATCGATAATACGCGGCACATGGTGATTATGCGGGACCGCGTCTCGAAGGTCCGCCCGGCGCAAAAGTTGTTTGAGCAGTTACTGGGTGCGCGGCCAGCGGTTGTCATTGAAGTTGAGCTCTACGAGATGCGGACGACGAAGACGCTGGAGGCGGGGCTTGGGCTGCCAACGTCGTCGAAGTTGTTCTGGTTGAGCCGGTTTCTGAATAACGATCCGAGCAAGGTGGATACGGGCGCGACGATTGCGACGCTGGGCGCGGGGAATGGGTTGATCGGCATGACTGTTGCCGACGCAACGGTGACGGCGACGGCGACGAAGAACTTTGGGTCGTCTGTGCAGCGGGCGTTTGTGCAGTCGGTGAGCGGGCAGCCGGCACAGTTGTTGCTGGGACAGAAGTATCCGATTCTGACGGGGAGTTACAGCGCCGGGTCGTCCACGGCGGGGACCGGATTGGCGTATCCGCCGTCCTTCCAGTTTGAGAATCTGGGACTTACGTTGAAAGTTACTCCGTTTGTCCACGATACGGAGGAGATGACGCTGGAGGTGGAGGCGGAATTCAAACTGCTTTCGGGCGCAGCACTGAACGGGATCCCGATCCTAGCCAACCGGAAGTTCACGTCGCGGGTGCGGATGCGGGATGGGCAGTGGGCGATGTTGGGCGGATTGTCGGACGACACGCGCACGTACAACCGGTCGGGGATTCCGGGGTTGATGCAGATTCCGATTCTGGGGCAGGCGTTGCGGACGAATACGGTGGAGGGCGACGAAGGGGCGATGATGTTGCTGTTGAAACCGCGGCTGTTGGGATCGGGGACGGACATGGTGCCGGAGGCGATTTTCCTGGGACCGGAATCCCGGCCGGCGATGGTGTTTTAGCGGAGGGCCGCGTCGATCGACGCGATGTTCTTGCGGGCGAAATCGGCTTCGGCGAGGTCGGGGTTGATGTCGAGCACCTTCTGGAAATGGCTGCGGGCGGCGGCGAACTGTTCCACGCTTTGGAGCTTCTGCGCGCGACGGGCGTAGGAGAGCGCCAGAACGTAATGGACGTAGGGTTCCTGGCTGTCGTAACGGAGCGAACGCTGGCAGTAGGCGATGGCTTCGTCGTAGCGCTCGCGCTTGCGTTCGCAATCGCAGAGGCCGAAGTAGGCCAGGCTGCGCATGTCGCTCCAGACGTCGCGCTGGGCGGCGCGCTTCTTGCGGCCGATGCCGGCCAGATAGCCGAGCACATAGTAGTTCATCTTGCCGGCTAACTTACTATCGAAGTCGCTCATTTGCAGGTACTGCTGATACTCGTTGACGCCTTCGGCGTATTTGGCCGATAGCCGGAGACTTTCGGCCAGCCAGAAGTGGGTCTCGGCGTTTTTAGGGTTGAGTTCGATGGCCTTGCGGGCGGACTCGATCGAGTCCCGGTAGAGCTCCTTCATGCGAAGGGCCTGGGCGAGGAGAGAGAGCGACAAAGCGTGTTTCGGATCGCGCTGGACGGCGGCGTTCAGCTGGCGGATCGACTCGTCGACGTTGCCGTTATCGAGCAGCATGCCGCCGAAGTTGGCGCGGGCTTCGAGGTAATCGGGGTCGATCTCAATCGCCTTGCGAAACGACTTTTCCGACTCCTCCACCTGAAATAGATCGCGCTGCACGCGGGCGAGATAGAGCCAGGCCTGGCTGAATTTAGAGTCGGCGGCGATGGCCGCCCGGAACTCCCCCACGGCTTTCGTGTAGGCCTCCTTGTTTCCTTTGTTGTAGAGATCGATTCCCTTTTCAAAGGGCTCCAGCGCCGCCTTGGTGCGACGGCGAGGGATGGAGATTTTGATGCTGATGGTCGAGTCCTGTCCGGGGTAGACGGTCTCTTCGCGCGGGCCATCCGGTTCGTAGCCCATGCGCACACCTTTGACGGTGTGGAGTCCCGGGGGCAGGCCGGGGAGGCGGAGCGGGCTGCCTTTGCTGACGACGCCTTTGGTGGCGCCATCGACGAAGACTTCCACGTTATCCATGTTGGCTTCGATGATCCATGTACCGAATTTGGGCGCGGGTGCCTCGCCGGGGCTGAGGCGGCTGGGGAGGAAGGCGAGGAGCATCTGCGGGTCGAAGTTGCCTTTATCGACCGTTGGATTCTGCTGGCCTTTGCTGGCTTCGCGCACGTTGCGGCGAACGTATTCGGCGAGCTCGTCGGCGGTGACAATGGAGTCCTTATTTTCGTCGGCGTAGCCTTCCATGCCGCGCACGACATAGTAAGTGAAGATACCGTGGCCACCGCCCCAATCCTTACTTTCAAAAGACCGTTCGCGGGCGCGGGAGGCGGTCATGGAGAACATGGAGCGATTGAGATCGAGCAGCGATTTATTGACGATTTCGCCCTGCTCGGGCGTGATGGCGCCGGAGTGGCAGGAGTCCGTCAGCAGCACCTTCCACTTGGCCTGGACGCTGGAGCCGATCACTTTGCCGAGCTGGTCCATGCTGTAGCCGGTGGAGGCGATGTTATTGGGGTCGAGGTCGTAGGGAGCGAGGAAGGCCTTGCCGGATTTGGGATCGACAAAGCCATGGCCGGCGAAGTAGACGAGAACGCGGTCATCGGGCTTGGCCGCACCGGGGAGCCACGTTTCCAACTCCTTCTTCATGTTGGCGAGAGTGGCCTTGGCGCCTGTCAATTTGCGCACATTTTCAGCGCGGAAGTTGCCGCCTTCGGGGCTGATGAGGATGGAGTAGATGGCCTCGGCATCGCGTTCGGCGAAGGCGAGTTTGGCGGCGGCGGGCAGGTTCTTGTAGTCGCCCACGCCGACGACCAGCGCGTAGCTGCGCGGGATGGTTTTGCCGTCGGGCGGCTTGACGGGTTCGGTGACGACGGGGTCCTTTTCAAACTTCAGGTCGCGCTCCTTTTTCTGCGACTGTTGCGCGAGGAGCGAGAGGACGGAGAGGGTGCAGATGAGTAGCCGGCGCATGCAGATTCCTTATTGGTGCGCGATGCGGAATTGGTAGGTGACAGGAGCCGTGGGCGCGACCTTGACCGGTGGCACGGAGACGATGGATTGTTCGCCTTTTCGCACGAAGAACAGCTCGCGCGGGGTGAGGCCGGGGACGTTGTTGGGCTTCAGGCCGGCACCGGCGTCGACGCATTCGCCGCGGGCCTTCAGCACGATGTCATCGCAGCGGGGCGTGAGATTTGCCGGGACTTTGCCAGGGGCGGGAGGCGGGGGGAGCGGCTTGTATTTCGCGGGTTCGCCGATGCGGACGGGGCTCAGGACCCAGTAGACGGTGTCGTAGCCCTTCGGGCCGGTGACGCGGAAGGCGCCGGAGGTGGAAGGGATGACGTATTCCTGACCGGGCTCAATCTTGTTATTGGCGCCCGCCTGCTCGCTGGGGAAAAGGGTGGACTGTTCGCCGGAGGTCCCTTCGTTGATGACGTAGAGGAAGCCGGGCTGATTGGATTTGAAGCGAAAGCGGAGTTGGTCGCCGTCGGCAAAGACGTGACCGGGATCCATGATTTTCCAAGCGCCGGCCTCGCGCTTTTCGATGGTGATCTCCAGCCGCTGCTGGGCCATGAGGGCGACGGAGGCGGCCAGCAGGAGCAACGCACGCATGCTATTTGTGCTCCAGTTTGAGGTCGACCAGGACTTTGCCGTTGGGGCCGGCATTTTTGTTGACGACGTAGACGGCGGTTTCCTTTTGCTGCGTGGGGCTGAGCTTGGAGTCGTCCACCTTTTCGAAGACCAAGTCGCGGGCCACGAGATCGCCGCGCACACGGCCGA
>CANIFK010000245.1 GCA_947466555.1 Acidobacteriota bacterium
GCGGCTTCCATCGGCACCGTCGTCGCGTTTTTCCAATACGCCATCCGCTTCTTCCGCCCCATCCAGGACCTGAGCGAGAAATACAACGTACTCCAGGCCGCTTCCGCCGCCAGTGAGCGCATTTTCCAACTCCTGGACACCGTACCGGCCATCCAGGCCCCTGAAACGCCCCAGGCGGTCCCCCAGGACGCGACCATCACCTTTGAAAACGTCTGGTTCGCCTACAAGGAGGAAGATTGGATCCTCCGCGACATCAGTTTCACCATCCGCCCCGGGGAAACCGTCGCCATCGTCGGCCACACCGGCGCCGGCAAAACCACGCTCACCAACCTCCTCCTCCGCTTCTACGACATCCAGCGCGGCTCCATCAAAATCGGCGGCATCGATATCCGCCAGTTCCGCCCCGAAGACCTCCGCGCCCTCTTCGCCATCGTCCTCCAGGACCCCTGGCTCTTCACCGGCGACATCCGTTCCAACATCACCCTCGGCACCCCCGGCCTCTCCGAAGCCCAAATTCGCAAAGCCGCCGAGCGCGTCAATCTCCTGCCCTTCATCGATCAACTTCCCAACGGCCTCTCCGAGCCCGTCGCCGAACGTGGCGCCAACTTCTCCACCGGCCAGAAACAGCTCATCAGCTTCGCCCGCGCCCTCGTCCACGAGCCCCGCGTCCTCATCCTCGACGAAGCCACCTCCAGCGTCGATACCGAAACTGAACTCCGCATCCGCGACGCCCAGCGCGAACTCCTCGCCGGCCGCACCGCCATCGTCATCGCCCATCGCCTTTCAACGATCCAATCTGCCACCCGCATCATGGCCTTCCACAAGGGGCAGTTGATCGAATCCGGCTCCCATGCCGAGCTAATCGCCCTCCGCGGCATCTACTGGCGCCTCTACGAGCTCCAATATGCCCAGCCGGGAACGATTCCCCCCATTCAACCGTCTGCCCAGGCATGCGAGCCCTCGCCCTCCTAGCCGCCGCCACGTTATCCGCCGAAACCGCCGAAGAGATCGTCGCCAAGCTCACCGCCAACCTCGAACGAGCCGCCGCCGAACGCCGCCAGTTCGTCTACCAGCAGTCCGTCCGCTCCCGGCTAATCCGAACCAACGGCAAAGTAGCCCGCCAGGAAACCCGTCTCTATTCGGTGACGCCCACGTCATCCGCGACCGAGAAGAAACTCCTCTCCCTCGACGGCGAAGTCCACAAAGGCGCCCAACTCATCAAGTACACCGAACCCAAAACCGAATCGAGCGGCATGGATCTCGATGGCTCAATCATCCGCAGCCTGACCGACGATCTGGTGGACGACAAGGAGTCCCGCGACGGCATCCCAAAATCCCTCTTCCCCCTCGGCAGCGACGCCCTGAAAAAGTACGATTTCCAGCTCCTCGAAACCCGCGAGCAAAAAGGCCGCCCCACCCACCACCTGGCGTTTTCCCCCAAGAAGGGCGTCGAAGACGCCAGTTGGAAGGGCGATCTCTACGTCGACGCCGCCGAATACCAACCCGTCCAAATCGCGACGGACCTGACCTTCAAAATGCCCCTCCTCGTCCGCGCCGTCTTCGGTACCAACATCCGCCAAACCGGCTTCGCCGTCAGCTACCAGCGCGTCGCCGAAAACGTCTGGTTCCCGGTCTCCTACGGCAGCGAATTCCGCCTCGACGTCCTCTTCGGCTACAAACGCGTCATCACCATGGCCTTAACCAGCACCAACTTCCAACGCACAACCGCCGACTCCACTATTCAATTCGACGCCCCCAAATAGCAAACGGCCCCAGGGTCTCCCCCGGGGCCGTTGCGCTACCGATCCAATCGAACTACAGCGTCCAGTTTGCCGCCGTCAACCAACCGGTACCCAGGCCACCGTTGTCGATAACCCAAACCAGCAGGCTCTTGGCACCCGTCGTGTACGTCCCCTGCCGCGTGATGTTCAGATTCAGCGCAACATCGGTGCCGGAACCCGTCACCGTCGTCGCCGAACCGTTAATCCGGCATTGGCTGTTCTGCACACTGCCCGACGTGCCCACCGTGAAGGAGGTCAACGCCGTCAGCGCGTCGTTGTACAGGAAGATCGCATTGCTCGCCCGGTCGTAGAACCCGTGGCAAGTATTCGCCGGCACCGTCGCGCTCGTGTGCACCTGGAAGTAGATGCGGTTGATGTCGGAGAACCCGTTCGCATCCCGTCCGGTCAACGAGAAAGTCTGCGTCGGCGAAGCCGAACTCGTCGGCGAAACCACCGGCAAGGTCGGAGCCGAAGGCGCCGTCGAACCACTCCACGTGCTCGCCAACTGCCAGCCCGTCCCCGCCCCGGCGTTGTCCACCGTCCAGGTGTAGAGGTTCTGCTGACCAGCGCCGTAGGAGCCCAACAGGCTCATCGTCAACGTCACCGTCAGGTCCGTACCCGATCCGGAAACCGTCGACAAAGCCCCGTTAATCGAACACTGGCTGTTCGCAAGCGACCCGGCCACACCCGGCGTCAACGGACCCTGCAGCACGCTCAATGCGTCGTTGTAGAGGTAGAACGCGCCCGTCGCGCGGTCGTAGAACCCGTGACAGGTATTCGCCGATACCGTCGCCGTCGTGTTCACCACGAAGTACATCCGCGAAATGTCGGAGTACCCGTTGCCGTCACGCGAAACCAGCGCGAACGTCTGCGGCGAACCCGAAGGATTCGAAGGCGTACCGGAAACGAACGTCGGCGCCACCGGGCTGCCCACATTACCCCACGAACCGGTCTGCACCCAGCCCGAACCGTTGCCTTCTTTGTCCACCGCCCAGATGTAGATGTTCTGCGACGAGGTCGAGTAGCTGCCGAGCAGGCTCATCCCCAGGTTAAACACCACATCCGTACCAGCGCCCGAGACCAGCGAAGAGGTCAACCCGTTCACCGAACACTGCGCGTTGGCCAGCGTGCCGGAAGTGCCCAGCGTCAGCGGTCCCTGCAGCACCGAATAGTCGTTGTTGTACAGGTACAGCCCGTTCGTCGCCCGGTCGTAGAACCCGTGGCAGCTGTTCACCGGCGTCGTCGCCGTCGTGTTTACCAGGAAGTACACCCGTTCCAGATTCGCCGAACCGTTGTTGTCCCGCACCGTGAACGTAAAGGTCTGCGGCGAGGTCGTCGGATTGGTCGGCGTACCGGAAACAACCGTCGGAGCCGGGTTGCCAACGGGCGCGCCCAACACCCACGATCCGGTCTGCACCCAGCCCGTACCCAGGCCCTGCTTGTCCATCGCCCAGAAGTAGACCTTCTCGGTCGTCGACGCATACAAACCCTGCATCGTCATCCGCACGTTCAAGGTCGTATCGGTTCCGGCTTCGGCCGAAACACCCGAACCGGTCCCGTACAGAATGCACTGGCTATTCTGCAGCGTCCCGCCGGTACCAGCCGTCAACGGTCCTTGCAATACCGTCAACGCATCGTTGTACAGGTAGAAGTTGTTCTCGCCGCGGTCGTAGAACCCGTGGCAGCTGTTCTGCGGAATCGCCGACGACGTATTAATCAGGAAATAAACACGCGCGAAATTCGCGAACCCATCGCCATCGCGAAGCGTCAGGGTCAACGTCTGCGTCTGCGCCGTCGGATTCGCCGGCGTCATGCCGACCACCAGCGGAGTCGCGCCCACGCCCGGAATCGTCGCCACGCCGGAGTTCCGGTTCACAACCACGATATCCACGCGGCCATCGCCCGTGAAATCGCCCGTAGCCACCGCCATCGGTCCCGAATTCCCAGTGATCGGGCTGCCGCTGGCTGCCGTAAAGCCACCCGCGCCATTGCCCTGCAGAACGCTTACCGAGTTACCCGCGGTATTGGCCACGGCCAAGTCCAATTTGCCGTCGCCGTTGTAGTCGAAAACGGTAATCCACCGCGGCGTCGAACCCACCGTGACAGGACTGCCTGCCGCGGACGTGAACCCGCCCGTGCCATTGCCGATCAGCACCGAAATCGTCGATCCTGCGAAATTCGCAACAGCCAAATCCAGCTTGCCGTCACCGTTAAGGTCGGCGGCCTCAATACCAATCGGCGTACCGCCCACCGCGATCGGGCTGCCAGAGGCGGTCGCAAAACCGCCAATGCCGTCGCCCAACCGGATCGTAACCGTATCGTTCGTGAAGCTCGAAATCGCCAGATCCAACTTCCCGTCGCCGTTGTAGTCACCAACCGCAACACCGCCCAATTGCCCGCCCAAAACAACCGGGCTGCCGGCCGCTGCGGTAAATCCGCCATTTCCATTGCCCAGCAGAATCCCGATCGATCCGCCGTAGAAGTTCACCGACACGATATCCACGTTCCCGTCACTGTTGACGTCGACCGCCTTCAAAGTCAACGGCCCGCCCGCCATCGCGAACGATGTTGCCGCGCCGAACGTTCCGTTTCCATTCCCAAGGAAGACCATGATCGATTCGCTGGCCTGATTGGCCACCGCAAGGTCGCGCTTACCGTCACCATTGAAGTCCGCAATCAATACCGAACTCGGCTGAGTGCCAACCGTGATCGGGCTGCCGCTGGCCGGCGTAAAACCACCCAGACCGTTCGACAACAGAACCGTCACCTTGCCGACCGTGTAATTCGCCGTCACCACATCCGCGCGGCCGTCGCCGTTTAAATCCCCAACCGCGATCGCCACCGGGTCACCGGTAATCGCCGCGGTGGCGCCGCCAAGCGGAGAAAACGCCAGCGCCGGCGTCACGCTAACCACCAGCGATACATTCGCCGACACGCTCGCGCTGAAGTTCACATCGCCAAGATAGTAGGCCCGCAGACTCCGCGTTCCGCCTTCGAGCTGCGTCGTCGTCAAACTCGCCGTCGTCCCGCTCAACGTCGCCGTTCCAATCACCGTCGCGCCGTCGTAGAAAGTCACCTTCCCCGTCGCGCCCGCCGGCGAAACCGTCGCCGTCAGAACCACCGGCTGGCCAAATCCAGCCGCGCCCGCCGGGCTCGTCGCCAGCGCGGTCGTCGTCCCGGTAATCGCCCGGTTCGTCCCGTTCGCCGCAAACTTCACCAACACCGCGTCCGTCCCGCCCTGCAACTGCGCCAGCGGACCATCGCCCAACCCGGCCGCTTCCGTGAAGCCCGCCAGATAAATGTCGCCCGCCGCCGTCACCGCCACGCCGTTCATCGCGTCGCGCGCCGCCGTACCGGCAAATTCCGTCGCCATCACTTCGCCGGCGCCGTTCAACATCACCAGGAACCCGTCCCGGTCGCCATGCCAGCCACGCGCCCGCGCGAAATCCGAAGAGTTCGTCCAACCCGTCACATACAGGTTGCCCATTCCGTCCAGCGCAATCGAGCGTCCTTCCTGCTCCAGCACGCCACCCAGCGACACGGCATAAACCAACCCGTCACCGGCCGGCGAAACCTTCGCCACCATCGCGTTCGTGCCGGTCACATAAGCCGCGCCCATCCCGTCAATCGCCACCGCGTTCGCCGCGAAGCCCAGGTCCAACGTGTAGTCGAACATCCCGCCGTCAGCCGTCAACCGGCCCACCGAGTTGCCGAACGCCACATACGCCGCGCCGTTGCCGTCAACAGCCAGCCCCTGCACCATCCCGGCCACTTTCGCCGTGTAGACAACCTCAAATCCCGCGTACTTCGTCACAAATCCGTCGCCCGCCGCATACACCGCGCCGCCCGCGTCAACGGCCACCGCGCGCACACCGGCCACTTCCAAACTCCGCTCCACGCGTCCGTCTTCGCCGTTCAGTTTCGCCAGGAAACCCGCG
This sequence comes from Acidobacteriota bacterium, assembly GCA_947466555.1. Taxonomy (GTDB): domain Bacteria; phylum Acidobacteriota; class Terriglobia; order Bryobacterales; family Bryobacteraceae. The sequence continues at coordinate 5,720 of CANIFK010000245.1, forward strand.
CCGCCAGCCCAAACGGCCCCGCGCGAATCCACCGCGATCGATTCCGCCGACGCCCCATCCAGGTAGGCCGTCCACAGAACCTGCGTTCCATCCGCTTTCGTCTTAGAAACGAAAGCAGACTTCTTTCCCGCCTCGCGGGTCATTGAACCCGCCACATAGGCGTTTCCTTCGCCATCCACCGCCACGGCATTGGCCACGTCGGCCGCCGATCCGCCAAAATACACGGCGCTGCGATGCCGTTCCGATGCCGAAAATGCCGGAATCGAAACCAGGAGTGTGAGTAGAGTGAGTATTCTGTACGACATATGTCCTCGTCCATTATAGGGATTCCGGCATCCCAATAGGAAACCAAGCCTCAACGTACTACGTTCTACTCCCCCGAACTACGCTCCGCCCCTAACTTCCTGCCTACTCCGCCGTCTCTCAGTAATAACTCATGCCGCGTTACCCTGAATTCGTGCGCCGGTTTCTCCTACTCACCCTCGCCATCACCGCTTTCGCCGCCACCAACGACGATCGCCGCACCGCGCACCCAACCATCTACGCCCTCACCGATCTCGCCCGATCCACCCCTCCCGAATTCGCCGCCCGCGGCCTCCTCCAGCTTCTCGACTCGAACGCCATCCCCACCCCCGACTGGCAACAGGACATCGCCCGCGAAGTCCTCACCCTCGCCCAGTCCGCCCGCCACCCCGTCCGCAAACGTCTCGCCCCCGGCCTCACCGCCACCGACAACCGCGCCATGCTCTGGCACACCGCCTACAACCAAGGCCTCGACAGGCTCACCCTCTCCCTCCGCGCCATCGCCCACCTCCGCCGCCACAACCCCGACGCCGCCCGCGAGGCCTTCGCCCAACTTCCCCGCCCCACCATCGCCAATCCAGCCTGCCCCGATCCGCTCATCCCCGACCTCACCACCTACTACACCACCGCCGCCACCCTCAAAGCCGATCCCCTGCCCCTGATTGAAGCGCTCCAAACCCACACCGAACTCGCCCCCGCCCTCGAACTCATCTTCCAAAACGCCACCTCGAACGAATCGCTCGACACCCTCTCCGGCGCCCTCGCCCAAAAACTCCGCACCCTCCCCGCCACCGATCGCGCCTTCAACGCCGCCCTCTTCGACACGCCCTCCAAACTCGCCCATCTCTATAAAGCCCTCACCGCCCGCGAGCGCCCCACCGGCCCCCTCGCCGACGCCTGGCGCACCTGGATGCAGACCGGCCTCGAAGCCCCCGCCTGCCAGGAGTCCCGCAACGCCGGCCCCCAACAGCAAGCCCGCCAGGACGCCTTCGAACTATTCAACCGCACCCAAACACCCCTCCCCGCCGAACTCCTCAAACCCACCGGCGAAGCCGTCCCCACAAATTACGAACCCTTCGCCGACAACGACGCCACCCGCGAACAATCCCGCCAGTTCCGCCAACTCTTATTCGGAACTCAAAGCCGCGGCCTTTCCAGCGCGGAAAAGGACACCCCCGAATGGCGCGAGCAACTCCAGAAATACATCCAAACAATCGAAGCCCGCACCCGCGCCGCAGACGAGTCCGACATCGAATTCTTCTACCGCCAGTCCCAACTCTGGGCCGGCGTGTTGATGGTATCCCCCGCCGGCCCCACCCGCGACCGCGCCCTCCAACAGTTCCTGGCCTTCCTACTCGCCAACGCCCCCCACATCGACCCGATCATCTGGTACGCCCAGCTCGAA
>CANIFK010000246.1 GCA_947466555.1 Acidobacteriota bacterium
GTTCCGGACGGACCGGCTGTGGCAGCAGATGTACCGCTCCTATTTCTACCCGGCCGGGCGCGAGAAAGTGCATGCGTTGGGCGCGCTGGACGTGGCGTTGTGGGACTTGAAAGGGAAGGCGCTGGGCGTTCCCGTGTATCAGTTGCTGGGCGGGCAGGCGCGCGACTACGTGGAGTGCTATTCGACGGGCTATCCGGCGCAGGGCACACCGAAGGAAGTGGCGAAGGCTTGCGTGGACGCTGGGTATCGGGCGTATCGAATTTCAACCGATGTGCGCAACGGGGAGATGGACCGGTTTGCCACGGTGAACCGCGTGTTTGAACTTTGCAAGCAGGTGCGCGAGGGCGTGGGGCGGGACGGCGGATGGTGCATCGATTTCCATACGGAACTCGACATGCCGGACGCGGTGACGCTGGCGAACCTGATTGAACCGCTGCGACCGTACTTCGTGGAAGATCTGGTGCGGAGTGAGAACCCGGGCGTGTACCGGACGTTGCGGCATCAGGTGAAAGTTCCGATCGCGGTAGGCGAGCAGTTCGGGCCGAAGTGGGAATGGAACGAGTTGATTGAGAATCACCTGATCGACTACGCGCGGGCGACGATTCCGAACGTCGGCGGGATTACGGAGTTCCAGAAGATCGCGGCGATGTGCGAGACGCACTACGTGGGTATGGTGCCGCATTTCACCGGGCCGATTTCGGAAGCCGCGATGGTGCATTGTTGCGCGGTGTTCGCCGGGCCGGTGCTGATGGAAATGGTGATGGGCGGGACGCGGCCGTGGCCGTATTTGAAGTCGCACTATGACTTGAAGAACGGCAAGTTATGGCCGAATGAACGGCCCGGATTGGGCGTTGAAGTAGATACGTCGAAGCTGCAGCAGATTGGCGACTATACGGAAGCCTATTCGTTGACGCCGATGCTGAAGCGGCCGGATGGTTCGTTGACGAACTGGTAGTTCACAGGGTTACCGGCTGGAAGCGACCGAAGGTTTTCCAGGTGACGGCGACGGCGCAAAGGTAGCCGCAGGTCAGAGTGATGACGAGCGGCGTGTAGCCAAAAATCGGGACGAGGTAGCCGGGGAGGACAGCGGAGAAAACGACGCTGCTCATGGCCCCGGCGAAGCCTCCGAGTCCGAGTACTGTGCCGACGGCGGAGGACGGGAAGACGTCGGCGGGGAGCATGAAGGCGATGGAGCTGAACGATTGGTGCGCCGCGGCGGCGAGGCTGAAGATGAGCACCGCGTTGAGCGCGCCCGCGTGCATGGCCGCGTAGGCGGCGACGGGGACGATGCAGGCGCAGAGGAAGAGGCCGCTGAGGCGCGTGCGCTGGAGCGGCCAGCCCTGTTTTAGGAGGCGGCCGTTCGCCCAGCCGCCGACGAGCGAGCCGATGCCGGACATGAAATAGATGAACGGCAGGGCCCAGCCGATTTGGGCCATATCGAGCTTGTGGACGTCGCGGAAGTATAGGGGCAGCCAGAAGAGGAGGAAGTACCAGGTGGGGTCGACGAGGATCTTGCTGAGTACGATGCCCCAGGTGGGGCGGTGGCGGAAGAGTTCGCGGTAGGAGATGAAATTGGTGCCTGGCACCGATTCGGTTTTGGGTTGGTATTGAGTGGCCCAGGCGAAGAGCCAGAGGAAGCCGACGGCGCTGACGGCGAAGAAGCAGAAGCGCCAACCGTAGTGGGCGGTGAGAGCGACGAAGAGGGGCGGGCCGGCGACGCTGGCGAGGTTGACCCCGGCGTTGAGAATGCCGGTGGCGAGGCTGCGTTCTTCGGGCGGGAACCATTCGGCGAGAGCTTTGAAGGCGGCGGGGAAATTAGCGCCTTCGGAGAAGCCGAGGAGGGCGCGCCAGATGGCGAATTGGGAGGCGTTGGTGACGGTGACGTGGAGGATGCTGGCTGTGGACCAGACGGCGGCGGCGACGAAGAGGCCTTTCTTTGTGCCGACGCGGTCGAGCCAGCGGCCGAGGAAGAGAAAGCCGAGCGCGTAGCTGGCCTGGAAGGCGGCAGAGATGTTGCCATAGAGGGCGGAACTGAATTGGAACTCGTCGCGGAGGACCGGGGACAGGGTGCTGAGCAGGAGCCGGTCCAGGTAGTTGATCGTTGTTGCCGCGAAGAGCAGGGCCAGCACGAGCCAGCGGGTTTTAGGCAATCAGGAATCCTTCGGCGGCGAGGCGGGCGAGGGCGGGGCTGGGTTCGATTTCGCGCGTGCCGTCGAGCTGTTGGAGGAGGGCTTGTTCGTCGGGTGCCAGTGTGATGGTTCGGTGGAGCCGGTTGGTGCAGCGGTTCGACTGGCGGGCTTGCAGGCGGGCGAGCGGGCAGGCGAGTGGTTTTGGGGAAGGGGGGTTGACGAGGACCGGGGTGTCGGCCCGGAGAATCCATAGGCCGCGGCTCCAGCCGGCCAGGAGGATGCCGGCGATGATAGTGCCGCCGAGGGCAGCGACGGAGTGCATGCCGAGGGCGTCGATGATGGGCTGGATGAAGGCCTGCGCGGGAACGGGGGCGGGGCCGAGCTGGCGAAGGAGTTCGAGGATTTTCACGATGGGCTTGTCGTCCACTGTGAATTCAGCGCCGATGTGGGAACGGATGCGCCAAGCGTCCGGGGTGACTTCGAGGATCTCGGCTGTAAGTGAGACGGAGAGCGGGAGAATTCGTTCCGGTTCGACTTCGCGGTTGACAGGTGCGGCTGCGTGGCAGAGGAGAGACTGGCGGAAGTAGCAGCCGATGAGGAAATCGAGGTACTGTTCGCGGCGGAGAATATCGGAGCCGGCGTTTTCGTCGAGGGCCCTGCGGAGATCGCCGCCGAGGACGAAGGAGTTGGCGAGGAGTCGCGATTCGGCCAGGTATTGGAGATTGAAACGGCCGGCGTGAGCGGCGAAGTCACGGAAGTAGGTGGGGAAGTTGTCTTCGACCAGATACTCGTGGGCGATGTAGTAGTCCGGGGCGTTGAGAAGGGGGGCGACTTCGGCCTGGAGAGTCTGGCCGTAGAGGGAGTCCGGATTGGTGATGGCGGGGAGGAGCCGGGCGGCGCCGTCACGACTTTGGCGGGCGCGTTCCGCCGAACTGGCGCCGGGTTGGGCGAAGAAGGTGAAGATCTCCCGCGCGACGATACGCGAATGCCAGCCGGGGTAGGTGTTGTAGCTGATGTAGGCGACGCCGTTCGGCGAGAGGCACCGTTCGATGATGGCCATGAGGGCGTCGCGCGTTGCGGCGGAGATCCAGGAGTAGACCCCGTGGGCGATGATGTAGTCGAAGGAACCGGACGCGGCCGAGTAGTCGAGGATGGATTGGCAGAGAAATTCGATATTGGTTGCGCCGATGGCGGCGACGGCGGACTGGGCGCGTTCGATTTGTACGGGACTGTAGTCGATGCCTGTGAAGTGGGCATTGGGAAGCGCCTGGCTCATGGCGAGGATGTTGAAGCCGGTGCCGCAGCCGAGTTCGAGGACTCGGGCGGTATCGACGGGGGGCGGCGTGAGGCCGAGGAGCGTGGCGATGGCGGCGAGCTGGCCGGGGTGGGAGTCCTGGAAGGTAAGGTCGCCGTAGGCGATATCGGTTTCGGTCATGCGGCTGCCGCTATTTTAGAATGATTGCCTGGCGGCGGAATGAAAAAGTATCTGCTGCGGGGGAGTGCCAAGAGGGGTTGCAGTTAGCGATCGCGCGTGGGTGGAGAGCCGGGCCGGTAGGTTTCGTATCCTGTGGGAATGGCCCAATTGCACGCGGTGACGGTTCGGGCGGCTTCGGTCGTCGACATCGATTTTCTGGTGGATGGCAATGCGCGTATGGCGTGGGAGACGGAGGCGTTGACGCTGGATCCGGATCGTTTGCGGGCCGGTGTGGCGGCTGTATTTGCGGACGCGGGGCGTGGGTTCTACTTAATCGCGGAAGCGGATGGCGTCGCGGCGGGGCAGATGATGATCACCTACGAATGGTCCGACTGGCGGAATGGCGTGTTCTGGTGGATTCAGAGCGTCTATACGCTGCCGGAGTATCGGGGGCGCGGGGCGTTCAAGGCGCTGTACGCGGCGGTAGAGGCGATGGCGCGGGAGCGGGGCGATGTGTGCGGGTTGCGGCTGTATGTGGAGGCGCACAACGAGGTGGCGCAGGCGACCTACCGGCGGTGCGGGATGAGCGAGACTGTCTACCGGATGTTTGAGGTGGACGGAGTGTTGCGGCGCGCGACGGAATGAGGCAAAAAGGTGTGGTCCGGCGGCGTGCCAGTGTAAACTGAACATTCTGCCTTTGGTATGCCGGAAATCTCTCTCCAGTTAGTTATCGATATCTTGAAGATCGTCTTGATCGATCTTTTATTGGCGGGGGATAACGCGGTGGTGATCGCCATGGCGGTGAAGACGCTGCCGCCGAAGGAACGACGGCTCGGCATCTTCTTTGGCGCCGCGGTGGCCGTGGTTTTGCGGATCGGGCTGACGTTTTTCGCGGCGCAGCTTTTGGATGTGCCGTGGTTGAAGTTGATCGGGGGCTTGCTGATTTTCTGGATCGCGATCAAATTGTTGACTGATGCGGCCGAGGAAGAGGCGGGTGTGAAGCACGCCCATTCGTTGATGTCGGCGATCTGGTTTATTCTTGTGGCCGATATCACAATGTCCACCGATAACATCATTGCGGTGGCGGCGAGTTCGAAGGGCAATATGGCGCTGCTGATCTTTGGCTTGGGCTTGAGTATTCCTTTCGTGGTTTTTACGAGTTCGCTGCTTTCGACGATTATGGACAGGTACCCGGTGGTGATTTGGTTGGGCGCTGCCGTTCTGGGGCATGTGGGGGCGGAGTTGATGATTTCCGACCCGGTGGTGCATGCGGCGCTGCATCCGTCGCGGGGGGTTGAGATTGGCGTGCAGATCCTCGGCGCGTTGCTCGTGGTTGGCGTTGGCAAGTTCCTGGCCTCACGCCGCGCACCGGCGGTGTGATACGTTAGCGGCGCATGCTACGCCGCTCCTTTGTATCCTTCCCCGCGCTCGGTTTGATGGCGGGGGCCAAGCCGAAAATCGGTGAATACGATCCTGCGAATATCAAGCTGTCGCACCGGATGGTGATCCGCTCTTTGACCGATGAGGATTTGCAATTCCTGCGCCAGTTGGGGATCCGGTGGTGCCGGATTGAATTTGGCGACGATGCGCCATTCGAGTTCATGAAGGCGACGGTGGACCGTTTGGCAAGGTTCAACATGAAGATCTTCAGCGGGGTTCATTATGCGTATCGTCATCTGGACGTGCAGTTGGGGAAGGGGAAGCGCGACCAGTTGATTGAAACCTACTGCCAGTTCTTGCGGGATTGCGGCCGGCTGGGTATTCCGGTTTCCAACTACGATTGGCATCCGGCGAACACGTACACGACGGCAATGATCGAGACGCCGGGCGGGTACCGGGCGCGCGAGTTTTCGGTGGAAGATTTCCGGAAAAAGGTGGAGAAGCAGGCGTTTGAACGCGAGTATTCGGCGGATGAAATTTGGTCGACCTACACGTACTTCATGAAGGCTGTGTTGCCGGTGGCGGAGAAGGCCAACGTGAAACTGGCGCTGCACCCGGACGATCCGCCGCTGGCGAAGATGAACGGCGTGGCAAAGGTGTTCACGCACTACGACGGGTACGCGCGGGCGGAGAAGATTGCCGGGAATTCGAAGCACTGGGGGCTGACGTTTTGCGTGGGGACGTGGAGCGAGGGCGGCACGCAGATGGGTAAAGACGTTTTCGGGATGATCAAGGATTTTGGCGGGCGAGGGAAGATCGTGGACGTGCACTACCGGAATGTGTCGTCGCCCTTGCCGCGTTTTCACGAGACGTTTCCAGAGGACGGCTACATGGACATGTACGCGGTGATGAAGGCGCTGCGACAAGTGAAGTTCAATGGTTCGATTGTGCCGGACCACGTACCGGAGTTTGCGGGAGACAAAGGCATGCGGCGGGCGGGCGTTGCCTATTGCATCGCGCAGATGCGCAGCCTGCTGCTGCGAGCCAACGAAGAGGTGGGCTGACCTACACTGGAGGGCATGGCGGAAGAAACCTACTACGACGTCGTTGCCTATCCTCCCGGTTCCTACAGGCAGTCTCATCCGGACCGGCTGGCGACGTTGGCCACGTTGCTGGGTATGGATGTGGCGCAGGTGGGTGCGTGCCGGGTGTTGGAGGTTGGCTGCGGCGATGGGTCCAACCTGATCCCGATGGCGGTGGGCTTGCCGGGGAGCGAGTTTTTGGGGGTGGATCTGGCGGCGGCGCCGATTGCGCGCGGGAACGCCGTCATCGCGGCGGCGGGCTTGCGGAATGTGCGGTTGGAGGCGTTGGACCTGATGGCGTTTCCGGAGGACGCCGGCACGTTTGACTACATCGTGGCGCACGGGTTTTGTTCGTGGGTGCCTGATTTCGTACGGAAGAAGTTGTGGGCCGTGATCGAACGGCATCTGGCGCCGAATGGCGTGGCCTATGCCAGTTACAATGCCTACCCGGCGGCGCATTTGCGAAATGCGATGCGCGACATGATGAACTTTCATGCCGCCGAGCAGGAGACGCCGTCGACCGAGCGGGCGGCAGTGGGACGGGCGTTTTTGGAAAGTTTGAGCGGCGCGGCCAAGGGGCCTGAGGTTTGGAAACAGGTGCTGGCTTTTGAGTCCGGAAGGCTGGCAAAGCAGCGGCTGGATGTGATTTCCCACGATGAGATGGGGGCGTTCTACAACTCCTTTCGATTTTCGGAGATTGTGGCGGAATCGGGATTGCAGTATTTGGCGGAGTCGAGCATACGGCGGCTGCTGACGCCGTTGGACGGTGAGTTGGCGAAGGCGTTGGAAGGATTTGCCGCGAAGGACTTGATTGCCCGGGAACAGTATTTGGACTTTCTGGAGTTCCGGAGTTTCAGGGAGACGGTGTTCTGCCGAGGTTCCGTGCAGCTGGACCGGGATGGGGCGCGTGGGCGAATCGGAAAGACGTTTCTGGCGTCGCCGTTGGAAAAGGCCGGGTCCGGTGAGGGTGGGGCGACGAAGTTTCGGGACAGGCAAACCGACAGCGTGATCCAGACGAACCATCCGGATGTGATCCGGATATTGGAGCGGTTGGGTGCGTGCTGGCCGTCGGCGGTGGCGTGCGCGGAGTTGCCGGAGGCGATTGAGCCGATTTGCCAGTTGGTCGGGGCTGGGCTGGTGGAGTTGCGGATGCACCCGCTGGTGGCGCCGCGGGTGGCGGGGCGGATCCCGGTGGCGAGCCCCTTGGCACGAGTGCAGTTGGCGTCAGGACTGCGGACTACGAACCTGATTCACACGATGGTTGAAATGAGCTCCGTGGAGGCCCGAAACGTGGTTTGTTTGTTGGATGGGACGGCGACAAAGGGCGCGTTGGCGCAGGCGTGTGCCGGTATTGGAGGGGGAGCGGACGGTGTTCTCGGCCTGTTATACCGGCACGGCCTGCTGA
>CANIFK010000247.1 GCA_947466555.1 Acidobacteriota bacterium
AACGAGTTCGCCGGCACGTCGAACTACAACTCGCTGCAGGCCACCGCCAACCGCCGCTTTAACAAGGGCGTCTCGCTCGGCCTCGCCTACACATGGTCGAAGGCCATGACCTACGCCGATAGCGATGGCGACGGCGTAGCCATGTACCGGCCCATCCGCATCTGGAACTACGGCAAAGCCGTCGGCTTCGACCAGACCCACATGCTGATCCTGAACTACAACTGGGATCTGCCCAAGGCCAGCGCCAAAATCATGCCCAACAAAGCGGGCCGCTTCCTGATGGACGGCTGGCAGCTCTCCGGCATCACCACCTTCGCCAGCGGTCTCCCTTCCGGCGTCGGCTTCAGCACCGTGGACGCGGTGGACCTGAGCGGTGGCGGCGACGGTACCCGCATCAACGTCACCGGCAAAGCCCAGCAGGATTACGGCGACCGCACCTTCTCCCGCTTCTTCAACACCGACGTCTTCGCCCGCCCCGCGCGCGGCGATGTCGGCAACGCGCCCAAGGACGTCTTCCGCCGTCCCGGCACCGGCAACTGGGACGTGTCGTTCTTCAAACTGTTCCCCGTCGGTTCCGAGAAGCGGAACTTCCAGTTGCGCTGGGAGATGTACAACGCCTTCAACCACACCCAGTTCTCTGACGTCGATTCGACCGCCCGTTTCGACGCCCAGGGACGCCAGGTGAACACCCGTTTTGGTGAGGTGATCGGCGCCCGGAATCCTCGCCGGATGCAGGCATCGCTCCGATTTACGTTCTAAAAGTGTGCAAGACTCGTCCAATGCGCGCACTTTTGACGTTGTTTTGGTGCTCTTTTGCACTGTTTTCGCAGCCTGATCCGCTCGTTTTTGACATCAAGTGGGTCAATCCGCCGGTCGATCCGCCGCGCGGAGTGACCCATCATGTCTTCCAAAGCGCGGCCATGAAGACCGATGTGGGCTTCAATATCTACCTCCCGGCGGAGTACTCGACAGCCGTAAATAAAAGATTCCCGGTGATTTACTGGATGCACGGCGCCGGAGGGCACGAATCGCAAGGCATGGCCCAGGCCGTGCTGCTCGACAAAGCCATCACCGCCGGCCTCATGCCGCCGACGATTATGGTGATCCCGAACGGCGGCAAGCGCAGCGAGTACCGCGACTGGAAGGCCCAGAATATCATGGCGGAGACTATGATAATAAAGGAGTTAATCCCTCTGGTCGACGCGCGCTACCGGACCGCGGCCGCGCCCTTCGGGCGCGCCATCGAAGGCATGTCGATGGGCGGGAACGGATCGCTGAAGCTGGCTCTCAAGTACCCCGAAATGTTCGGCAGTGTGCTCGCGATCGCCGGGACGTATGGGCGGATTCGCCTGGATGGCTACTATTATCTGGGAGTTGCGCCGGAGCAGCGGAAGTGGGTATCGCAGTTGGCGCAGTGGCATTCCGAAGACGACGATGTCTTTGAACTGGCCAAGAAAAACTACAACCGCCTGGGCCATCTGGCGATCCGGTTGCTGATTGGTACCGAGGATGTTTCGTTCCCGGATTCGGAGAAGCTGCACGTGCATTTACGGGACCTCGGGGTGGCGCACGAATACGAGATTTTGTTGGGTGTTAGCCACAACACGACCCAATACTACGACCGGTCCGGGATTCACGGGTTCCAGTTTCAGGCGGGCGGGTTTAAGCGGGTGAAGTAGTCAGGCGTTTTCGTCGAGCTGCTTCAGCGTCGTGCCGGTGGTGGATTTCCATGCGATCAGGCCATTGGCCGTGCCGCCGTGAATGACGGCGGCCGCGCCGGACGGGCTAGCAAACTCTGTGTCCCGCGTGAACAGCAGGAAGCCGTCCTTTTCGATTAATGTTCCGTCCGCAATCAACTGTCTGCGCCGCTCGATGATGAAGTTGTTGCCCTCCGCCGAAGGCCGTTGTTCGAGCACCGCGGTCGATCCCTGGAACACAACAAATCCAGCTGCGGTTCGCTGTCCTTTGGCTTCCGCGCCTTTTATTTTGCAAATCAACGAACCCGGTTGACCGGGACTCAATGAGGTGTTTGTTATGGGCGTCAAAATGTCGGATCCGAGGACTGGCAGAAGCTGCCGAACTCGATCCAGGAATATCTCCATATCAGCCCGATCTGATTCGGGGAGACGGGAGCCACCGGCTTGATTCTGTTCGAGCTTGAACCGATCTACTCTGGCCGCCTCAGCCAGGATGCGGCTCTCAAGGTACCTTACATGGGCCTTCGTTAGATTTTCGTCCTTGCTGACGAAGACGATCGTGGCGGAGAATTCTCTGGTTCGATGCTGCTTTAAACGGTCCCGAACAATCTCCGCTTCGCCGATGTAGGCGGAGGGTGCGTTGGTTAGCGGGTCGTTCCCCACAAGTATATAGACGCCTGCTCTGTCTAATTCCTCGCGGGCAAGGAGTTCATCGAATTCCGTGCGCGGCGCCGCAATGGCCTTTCCGGTCCAGTTGGATATCTCCGCGGTGCGGAGGCTCTTCGCATCTCCGAGTGCAAGAAAGAGTTTTATTGTTGCCGAATTCATGTCCGCAAAGTAAGTACCACACCGCTGTCACTCGGGTGCGAAACCGGTGACCTGAACGGTTGGGTCGCCGTCGTCGGAGAAGGCGAAGGGTTCGTGGCCCCAGTGGCTGCGGCGCTTGCGGCGGAGGAGGATGGCGGCGGCTGTAAGGGCGGCTACGGCGACCGTCCAGTGGAGGGGGCTCTTGATGAGCCGTTGGATGATGGCCGCGAGGCCGTAACCGTAGGAAGAAAACGCTACGACGAAGAAGACGAAGCTCAGGGCCGCCGGGCGGTGGCTGGGGGCGTAGGTGGCTGTGAATGGCAGCCGCTGCCAGTCCTGCATGGTGAACTCCACCAGACAGATGTTGCAGCCGAGGACCAAGGGAAGGGCAGCGAGAGGCTGGAATGGCAGGGCGATCCCCATCGCCGGGAGGACGGCGATCCAGTACATGGCCGCGACTGCCGCTTCTAGTTGGTCCGGGCGGGTGGGGGCGTTTTCGGTGATGCGGAAGATCCAGTGGGCTCGGCACTCGTGGGGGATGCGGAAGCTCATCCTGAGGGCGGCGGTGAGGCTAAAGGTTAGCAGGAGCGGGAGGGCGAGGGCGGTTTCCTGGAAGAGGCCCTGGGCGTCGCGGCCCCTTGTCCATTGGCGGATGTAGCCGCTGAGGAACCCATCGAGCGCTAATGACGCGCCGACGGCGGCAATGGCGGAGAGGATCAGCCTGTGCTGGGCGCTGCGGGTGAGCGTCCAGACAATGTATGCCAGCATGCCGTTGTCGTCGCGGCGGGCGAGCCATTGGAGCGGGCTGACACCGGGCGAGACGGGACGCGGCGGTTGGGCGAAATCGGAGAAGCGGCGGTAGAGCTGGAAGTAGGTCACCGCGGCGATGGCGATGGATAGGGCACCGGCGGTGAGGGCGCGGTTGGCGAGGAGTTGGAACCAGGGGTCGGGGTTGCCGCGGAGCACTTCGCAGACGCCGGTCCACCAGAGGCTGGGGATCCAGGCGAGCCAGGCGGCACGAGTGTCGAGCAGGCGGTTGAGCCCGGGGATGTGCCAGACGATTGGGATGAGGGCGATGGTCAGTGTGAGGAGGGTGGATTGGATGAGGAAGGACGCCGCGGAGCGCCAGCGGTGGGGGAGCAGCGTGAGGCAGAGGCCTTGCAGAGCGAGGACGGAGAAGGACGCATGGAGGCTGGCGCCGAGGCCGCTTACGAGTTGCGCGGCGAGGCGTTGGGCGAATGGCGCCATGGGAAACGGTCCGGCGGCGAACGCGGGGAAGGCGAGGGCGGGCGGCAGGTTGAAGGTGACTAGGAAGATGGACAGGAACAGGCCGAGGGCGGTGAGTCGGGAGAGGAAGATGTCGGCGCGGGGGATTGGGAGCGGGGAGAGGACTTGGAAATCGCGCTCGCCGGGAAAGAGCGATTGCCATTGGAGCGTGGCGACGAGGGTGATCATGAGGAAGCTGGCGGAGAGGTAGAAGAGCTCGTCGGCGGCGACGGCGGATTGGAAGCGTTGGATGTTTTTGAGGCTGGCGAGGTAGCCGTATTTGACGGCGAGGAAGCGGGCGAGATAGAGGTGAAAACAGAAGAGGGCGATGCCGACGGAGATGATCCAGGTGCGGTAGCCATCGATGCCGGCTTCCGAGAACGCTTCGCTGCGGAAGAGGCTTTGGAAGCTGTAGCGGGTGAGGAGTTGGCGGGGCGTCATTTGCGGACGGCGGCGAGGATGGCTTGGGCGACGGGGGCGTAGTTCTGCTGGTTGGTGACCTGGGCGAAGACCTGCTGTAGATCGGGGTTGAGGGACGCCTTCACGTTTTCGATCGTGTCCTGGAGGACCACCTTGCCTTTGTAGAGGATGACGACTCGGGAGCAGACTTTTTCGACGACTTCGAGGACGTGGGAGCTGAAGAGGATCATTTTGCCTTCGGCGGCGAAGACTTCGAGCAGACCGCGGAGGAGGAGGGCGGCGTTGACGTCGAGTCCGGAGAAGGGTTCATCGAGGATCAATAGTTCGGGGTCGTGGAGGAGGGCGGCGGCGAGGAGGACGCGTTGGCGCATTCCTTTTGAGTACGTGGCCATGGGGCTGTTGCGGGCGTCGTGGAGTTGGAAGAGGCGGAGGAGTTCGGCGGCGCGGGTGAGGGCGGTTTGGTAAGAGATCGACCGAAGGCGGGCGATGAAGATTAGGTATTCGGCACCGCTCAGGTGGGTGTAGAGATAGGGTTCTTCGGGGACGTAGCCGAGGCGGGCTTTGAAGGCGATGGGGTCGTCGACGAGGGTACGGCCGTGAAGGAGCACTTCGCCTTCGCTCGGTTCAAGGAGGCCGGTGATGATTTTGACCGTCGTGCTTTTGCCGGAGCCGTTGGGGCCGAGGTAGCCGAGGATTTCGCCGGGGCGGATGTGGAAGCTGACGTTATCGACGGCGGTGAGGCCGCGGAAACGCTTGGTTAGATTTTTGACTTCGAGCATGTTCGCAGCCAATGGATGGCGAGGATGAGGACGCTGAGCACGACCAGGAAAACGGCCAGGAACATGAGCAGGTAGAGTTCGACTTCTTTGCCGGAGCGGAGAGGGAGTTGGCGGGCGAGGGAGCTGGCAAGGGCGACGACGGCGCCGCCGAGAAGGATGGACGTGAGCCCGATGTAGAGCCCGGGTGAGGTGGCGCGGTGGTAGAGGCCGCTGCGGAGGATGTCGACGATGGCGCGGGTTTTATTGGTGTCCGGGTGGTAGAGATCGGCTTCAATCTGCGGGCCGAAGCGGGTGCGGAACTCCTCGGGGTAGAGGCGGAGGAGGAGCGGGAAGAGCGTGTCAAGCATGTTGCGATAACCTCCGGCGGGCCGAGCGGATGAGCGCCTCCAGGCGTTGTGCTTCGGCTTCGAGCACTTTTTTGCCGAGACGGCTGAGACGGTAGTATCGACGCCGCTGGTCCTCATTTTGTTCCGGGCGGCGTGGGGATTCTTCGATGATGCCGTTGGTGAGGAGGCGGTCGAGCAGGGTGTAGAGAGTTCCGGGGCCGAGGCGGAGCTGGCCGTTGGTTTGGGTGCGGACTTCCTGCATGAGGGCGTAGCCGTGGCGCTCGCCTTCAGCCAGGGCGAGGAGTACCTGGAACTCGGTGGGGGTGAGGGGGAGAAACTCTTCCGGCTTGGGCATGACTCAGTCGGTCATCAGTATATCGACGGTCGATATAGTTGGCAAGTAAATCTATTCCGTACCGGAGCATAATCTCAAGGTATTAGACTAGGGAACAATTGGCGCGGGCGGGCGCACTCCAGCCCAGTGGCGCAACGAGGGATGCAAGGCCATGAAGATTTGGGAAATGCTAACCGGAACTACAGGGTGTTGCTTGTTGGTGCTGGTCGCCGGTCTCTTGCCTGCGCCGGCGCTTTGGGGGGCGACTCCGCTGCCGGCGGGGAGCCTGATCCAACACCCGGCCCTTTTTTTCGACCTGCATCGCTCGCGTGTCATTTTCCTGCCCGGGCAGGAGGTCCGAGTGGCGACAGGCCAAACTCTGCTGCCCCGCGGAGCGCCGGCTTCTTTCGGCCGCCTGGCGCTGCCCTTCGCCTTCCCGTTGGGTGGCAGACGATGGACCGAGGCATACCTCAACCTGAACGGCTGCCTGACGTTCGGCGCGCCGGACGGTGGATTTCCTTATATTGCTACTTGGCCTGACGGCACGATGCGCATGCGCGCCGCCCAGGCCGAACTTGCCGCTGTGCGCGGCGAGAGTCATATGGTGGCCCCGTTCTGGGGGGTGAACGCGCAGGAGGGCGCGCGGGTCTGGATAAAGAAGTCGAAGCGCGATGTCGTGATCACCTGGGACGTGGCACGCTATCAGTCCAGTTTTGAAGGCTACCAGCCATTGGGCCGCAATGTCTTCCAAGCACGCTTGCGAGCGACTGGGGAGGTGGAGTTCCGGTATGGGGAAGTGGCCGAGCGGGACGGAATTGTGGGTGTGTTTTCCGGTCTGCCGCCGAGTGAATCCAAGCTGGCAGACGGCGTGTTCGACGCCGGTTCGCTGCTCCACTTCATCGCGCCGGACCGGGGCCCTGCCACTCGTGTCTATGTGCTTAACGGCGACATCGGCACGATGCTCCGCCAGGACGGCGATCATCCTGCGGTGGGCCTGCTGGTGGCTGAGTCGACGGGTGTGCTGACCGATCCGATAGCGCCTGCCTACGTGCGAACTGCCGGCGGTGAGAGCCACTTCTACCTGCCGAAGCTGGCTCTTACGGTTCCGGATCGTTTCCAGTGGAAGAGTGAAGACCAGAGTTCACTCGATGAACTCCGCTTGAAGCGGAGCTGGCGCTTTGGTGCGGATCTCTCCACGACCGGGCAGCGCGTGGACGGTAGCACTTACGAAGTGTTCCACTACCCTTCGATGTGGAAGTCGCGCCATGCCACGTTTCGTGCGATCCACAGGTCCCGGCCGATTCACGCGGAGTTGGCTATCGCCTTCACGGATTTCCGCATCGACGACATTCACAACCATGGCTCGTCGAACGCGGCGCTCGACGCCGAGGAAAAGCGCGGATGGCTGTCGGAGGATCTGCTTTCGGCGGCGGGACCGGTGTACTTGGGTCCTCGGTTTGCTGAGACGATCGTCACGCCTGAACGCACCTACAAGAACCATGCATTTGGGGTTGGCTGGATGGCCCACGAGATGATTCACCTTTGGGGCATTCGCGTGCAGCACACGCCAGCGATCGCCGGCGGGGAGTCTCATTGGCTGCCGAGGCTTGAGACGAGAGTCGTCGCGCCGGTGGCCGCCCTGTTCGCGGATCGTCCCTATCGGGAAGCGTCGCTGATGGGCGGAATGTCCGTGTTTCCCACGAGCAATGGCGGGTTCGAAGGAGCCAACTCCGGCGGCGCCGCCAGCGGGCTATCGGCGCTCGA
>CANIFK010000248.1 GCA_947466555.1 Acidobacteriota bacterium
GAGAGGCGGACCTGGTCGGCGAGGGTTTGGAAGGCGAGGCCGCGGTAGGCGGTGGCGAGCGCGCTGGAGAGGGCGGGGCTGGCGCCGTGGGCGGCCTGGGCGGCGAGGAGTTCGGCGACGGCCTGATCGAAGCGGCGGCCGCGGATGTGTTCGATGGCGGAGTAAGGGATCAACTGCGAGCCGGAGGCGGCTACGGTGAGGTGGAAACGGTGGAGGGTGGAGAGGAAGACGAGGGCGCGGACGCGGTCGTAGAGGTTGGCCGATTCGCGGCGGAGGGTGTCGAGACGGGCGGCTTCGGCGAGGAGGCTGGCTTCGGACTGGTTGTTGGCCCAGGTTTCAAAGGGGAGGTTGCGGACGGCTGGGTCCGTGGAGGTGATGCGATCGAGGAGGGTCATCGAGCGGTGAGCTCCAGCATCAGGGAGAGGATTTCTTCGCGGTCGGAGCTGCCGAGGGCGAGGGCGAGCTGGGATTGGAGGAGGCCGTATTTGGCGCCGATGTCGAAGCGGCGGCCGGGGAGGATGGTCGCCAGGTAGCGTTCCCGGCGGGAGAGGGTTTGGAGGGCGGCGGAGAGGGACTGGCCGGGTTGTTCGGCAAGGATTTGGAGCAGGGCGGGGGTGAAGAGGTGGATGCCGAAGAAGCAGAGGTACTGGCCCTGGCGGAGGCCGGCGGCGGTGAGGACGCGTTCGGCTTCGGTGGGGGTGGGTTTTTCGAGAACGGTGTCGACCTGGTAGAGCTTGGGGCCGATGGCGGGGCCGCCGACGGCTCCGAAGTAGGGGAGCAGTCCTTCGCGGGTTGCGGAGACCGCGGAGACGGAGCAGCCTTCGGCGGCGTGGATGCGGATGAGTTCGGCGGTGAGGGAGCTGACGGGGCCCTGGTCGGCGAGGTAGAAGTGATCGCCGACGAGGTGGAGGAAGGAGGAGTTGCCGACGAAGTCGCGGGCGAGGGAGATGGCGTGGGCGTAGCCGCGGGGTTCGGATTGTTCGATGAAGGTGATGCGGCGGCCGGAGGCGGCGAATAGAGATTGGAAACGCGGGGTTTGGGTGGCGGGGACGACGATGGCGATTTCGTCGACGGCATCGGCGAGGAGTTCGAGGAGGAAGTCGCCGATTGTGGTGCGGCCGGAGTCGGCCGTGGCGAGGGTCTGGTGGAGGAGGTGTTGCTGACCGGGGCCGGCGGCGGTGATGACGGCTTTTAATTTCATTGTCTCTGCCATTGTAAATCGTAGGTTTCCCGGTCTATCGGCAGTTTGGCAAATAGACCTAAGGGTGGAGCCGTTTGTACCGGGGTACTAAGGTGTGGCGGGGGCCTTAGTACTGGATTTCGGTACGTACCGCCCATTGGCGGCGGGAGGGGCTGACGGTGACACTCGTTTAGATGCTGTTAACGGTTAGAGTGGACAATCCTCCGCCCCCGGCGCAGTCCGCCAGTGGCGGGCGGACGGGACGGCGCGATGCGATCTATCCGCACCGGAGTGTGCGGGCGCTGCCGTTATCGAATGTCCGGATGTGGGCTGGGGTGGCGCTGGCGCTGGCGATCACGGTTTGGAGTGTCCTTTACGCTGTGCCGATTATGGAGGCGCATTCGCGGGTGGCGGCGGTGCTGGCCGGTTGGGCCGGATTGCCGGTGTCGGGGTGGGCTCCGGTGGGCGTGTTTCCGGGATTGGAACCGGCAAGCGGGCCGGTGTTGACGATTCCCACGTTTGGGGAAGTGAGCGAGGGGGCGCGGTTGGCGCTGTTGCTTTCGATTGTCGGGCTGCTGATTGTGGCGCAGCGGTTTTCGCTGTTCCGGAATGTGGCGAATTTCTTGATTGTGCTGCTGGTGGCGTCGGCGGTGGCGAATGCGGTGTTTGACAGTTTTCGGCTGGAATCGATTACGTTCGGGCAGATCTGGCTGCGGCAGGAGATGCTGGTTTGGCTGATTCTGCCATGGGTGCTGCTGCTGCTGTTTGTGATTCCGCAGCCGAACCTGTTGCGGGGGCTGGTTTGGGTGGTGTTTCTGCAGGCGTATGGATTCGTTTTCTCCGCCGTGCGGATGGTGTTTGTGTTGGGGATGTTGCACTACACGGGGCTGATCTTCATGCCGCCGTTGTGGTTCCTGCTGGGCACGATGAGTGACCTGCTGTTTGTACTTTTCTTTTACTCGTTATCTATACATCGCTCTTCGGGCGAACTTTGGGGCGTGAGGGATTCATGGCAGTCACACTTCTAATCGGCATCTCCTATGTCGTGATCGCGTTCACGGTGGCGTTCCTGCTGCTGTACGCGGTGCGGCACTATTTGCTGGGCTATTCGCGTTTGCGGATCGATCAGCCGAAGGACTCGATGGAGCTGGTTGGGTTCTACATGCCGCGGGTGACGGTGTTGATCCCGATGCACAACGAGGAGCGCGTGGCGGCCGATGTGCTTCAGGCGATCGTCGATAGCGATTACGACTGGGAAAAGCTGGAAGTGATTCCAGTGAACGACCGGAGCACGGACAAGACGCGAGAGATCGTGGACGGGTTCGCGCGGCTGTATCCGTTCATTCAGCCGTACCACCGGACCGACGGGCAGGGCGGGAAACCGGCGGCGCTGGTGGAAGCCTGCGCACGGGCGACGGGCGACATTCTGGTGATGTTCGACGCCGATTACGTGCCGGGGCGGGCGGTGATCAAGATGTTGGTCGCGCCGTTCGCGGATCCGGAAATCGGCGCGTCGATGGGGCGCGTGGTGCCGCATAACATTGGCGATTCGCTATTGAGCGGGTTGTTGTCGTTGGAACGGTCGGCCGGGTACCAGGGCGTGCAGCAGTCGCGGTTCAACCTGGGCTTTACGGCGCAGTTTGGCGGGACGGTGGGCGCGGTGCGGGCGGCGGCGTTGGAATCGGTTGGGGGGTGGAATCCGGAGTCGTTGACGGAGGATACGGACCTGACTTTTGCGCTGTTGTTGAGCGGTTGGAAGACGGCGTATGTGAACCGGGCGGAATGCTACGAGGAAGTGCCGCAGAGCTGGAGCGTGCGGCGGCGGCAGTTGAGCCGGTGGGTGACGGGGCACACCGAGTGTCTGCACAACTACTGGCCGGACCTGATGCAGAGCCGGTTTTTGACGCGTTGGGAAAAAGCTGACGCGCTGTTCCTGCTGGCGATGTACTGGACGGCTCCGGTGCTGGTGCTGGGGTGGGTGGCGTCGCTGTTGCTGTTCTTCATTCCGGAGGCGCATCAGACGCCGTGGCTGCCGCTGGCGCTGGCGTTTTTGGGGTATCAGCTGTTTGCCAATCAGGCGACGTTTTTGGAGATTGGCGTGGCGTCGATGCTGGACGGGACGCGGATACGGTCCCTGTTGCTGCCGCTGAACTTGTTGAACTTTTTTGCCAATACGGGCGCGATCTGCAACGCGCTGCGGAAGTTCTATTGGAACAAGCTGTGGGGATCGGGCGGGGACGGCTGGTATAAGACGCATCGGACGCGCGGTACGAACGGCGGGGATGGGTTCTTTGGGGGCTCCGGGGCCGGAGCGTCGGTGACGGCACGGTCGGCACGCGGGCTGTATCACGCGCGGGCGGAGGGAGACTGATCATGGCGTTTTTCCTGTTTTCACTGTTCTTCTGCGCGTTGTTTTATCTGCATTTTTCGGTGGCCCATCGGGCGTGGCGGCAGATCCGCGGGCGCGAGTCGGCTGAGTTGGACATGGGCTATGTGCGGATGGAGGATTACTTCGGCCAGTCGTTCCGGACGAAGCTGGCGGGATGGATGAAAACGCTGCCGCGGGCGACGAACAGCACGGCGGGCTTGCGGGTTTTTGATAAGGGGAATGAACGCATTTTCGTGGCCGGCGGGGCGCAGTATCCGGCCGGACGGAAGGAGCGGGAGATTCTGGTGATTGAGGGCGACTTTTCGTGCGGGCGGGACTGCGAGTTTGAAAAGGAACTGATGGTGAAGGGCGATTGCGCGATCGGGCAGGATACGCAGTTGCAGGCGCTGGCGGTGGACGGGACGTTGCACGTGGGCGAGGGCGCGCGAGTGCGGCGCTGGGTGGACGCGGTGAAACAGTTGACTGTGGGCGCCGATGCCGTGGTGGCGTCGCGGGCGACTTCGCGGACGGCGATTGAGTTTCTCCCCGGGGCACAGGCGTTGTCGTTGTTCGCGCCGGAGGTTTACACCGAGGGGCGGCACGAGGTGGAGTTGCAGATTGAAGTGGCGCCGTCGGTGATCGTGCAGTTGCCGCATCCGGACCGGACGGCGGTGGCGGCGAACGGGTATGACCCGGCGAAGCTGTTTTCGATGGGCGGGAACACGTATCTGTACGACGGGGATTTGCACCTGACGGCGCCGGTGCATTTGCGGGCGGCGTTCGTGGTTCGCGGGGATTTTTCGTGCCCGAAGGAGAGCCTGTTGGAAGCGGATTTGAAGGCGCATGGGGCGGTGACGATTGGCGCGGCTTCGGTGGTGAAGGGGAACATTGTGGCGGGCGGCGACATTGCGTTGAAGCCGAACACGTATTTCCAGGGATTGCTGCATGCGGGTGGGGCGATGCGTTTGTCGCGCGGGGTGCGAGGGTTGCGGGATAAGTTGCCGGTGGCAGCGTATGCGGCCGGAGTGGTGACGATGGAGAGCAATGTTGTGGTGAACGGGAAGGTGGCATCGGCACACCGGGTGGTGGCGGTGTCGACACCGGTGGCGTGGCTGGAAGGGGCGCGTGGCGCGGCGGTGCGGGGATGAAGGAGAGCAGGATGCGACATGTAGTGATGGCACTGGCGCTGGCGACGGCGGCGTGGGGGCAGACGCAGGAAACGCCGGCGACGTTTGAACGGCCGGGGTATGAGAGTCCGCTGCCGGTGCTGCTGGAAGTGGGGACGTATCATAGCGGCGTCACCAATGGGTATGGCTATTGGCGTGGGGCGGATGCGGCGCTATGGCTGCGTCATAATCCGCGGTTTACGCCGGTGTTTATGTTCAATTCGCAGACGCGGCCGGGCGTGACCCAGCAGAACTTCGGGTTCTTCAGCTTTGCCAATTGGACGAAGAACTTCTATACGACGCAGGGATTCAGCGTGGCGCCGGAGCGGAACGGGTACTCCCTGTTTCCGCATCAACGGTACGACGTGAAGGGGTTCTACAAGACACCGTTCAACCGGCAACTGGTGCTGGCGGCGGGGTATTCGCGGTTCTCCTACGGGAAGATTGTGAAGGGGAACCTGTATAACGCCGGGTTCATTTACTATCCGCGGAAGATGGTGGTGGAAGGGAATTACTTCATTAACCACAATCAGCCGGGCGATAAGATTTCGAGTTCCGGGAGCCTGGCGGTGCAGCGCGGCCAGGAAGGGAAGTACTGGGCGGGCGTGGTGGTGGGCGGCGGTAAAGAAGTTTATACCTACATTGCGACGACACCGCTCGAAGTGAACCTGAACAGTGTTTCGACGCAGGTGTTTTTGCGTAAGTGGCTGAGCCGGCATTACGGGGTGTACGTGTCGCTGGACCACCAGACGAAGTTTTCGGCCTATTCGCGAACGGGCGTGACGGGGCGTATGTTCTTTGAGTTCTAGAACTCTCGTTCGCGTGCAACTAAGAAATTCGGGCCATGGGCTGATACAAGCTTTCGTGGCGTTATGAGTTAGAGGTCAAATCGATGAGTAACAAAGCCGGCTGGAGACTCGCATTTCTGGCTGTATCTCTCACGCTGCCGAGTGCGTCCGGCGCGGCATTTACATTTTCTGATTTCAGCAATCCGTTGGGACTGACACTGATCGGTAATGCTTCGCTGACGTCGAACCGTTTACGGATCACGCCAGCGGCGGAGAATCAGGTGGGCGCGGCGTGGTTGAGTGATCGCGTGGATGTGCAAAACGGCTTCACCACTTCGTTTCAATTTCAGATCACAAACCGGGGTGGTTACACGCCGGATTGGGAGCCGGGTGTGGTGAACGATGGGGCCGATGGGTTTACGTTCACGATTCAGAACGAAAGTCCGACGGCGATGGGGCTGTACGCAAGCGGGATCGGGTATTACGGGATTACCAACAGTCTGGCAATCGAGTTCGATACCTGGAACAATAAGCCTTCCTATTGTGAGCCGAACGGGAACCACGTGGCGGTGCAGAGCCTGGGAGCGGCGGGGAATCATCCGGAGCACTGTGCGGACGCGGGTGGCGCTTTTGGCAACCCGACGCTCGGGATCGCGATTCCGCCGAAGGATCTATCGGACGGGACGATTTACGATGTGACGATCAAATACCAGCCGGGGCTGTTGGATATCTATTTTGACAACATGGCAAACCCGCTACTTTCGGTGAACGTGGATCTTGGCAACTTACTGAATCTGCAGGGCGGGCGGAGCGCGTTCATCGGCTTTACTTCGTCGACAGGTGGCGCATTTGAGAACCATGACATTGTGAACTGGAGTTACAGTGATGTGCCGGAGCCGCGGGCGATGTTACTGGCCGGGTTGGGACTGCTGGCCGTGGCGCGGTGGCGGCGTTAGCCGCGGGTCAAATACTGTAAGTTACTGGAGAGCGGGCGGTAGCCCAGTTGGGCGGAGACTTTTAGGGCCGCCTGGCGAATGATGGGAATGTATTTTTCACGGGCCTCCGGTGTCATGACACTGGAGGCCGCGCTCATGCTGAAGGCTGCGACGGCGATGCCCTGACGGTCGAGAATGGGGGCGGCGACGCAGTAGAGCCCGGCGGTGCCTTCTTCGTCATCGACGGCGAAGCCTTGCTCGCGGATGCTTGCGAGCTCTTGTTTGAGTTTGGCTGGTTCCGTGATGGTTTTGGGCGTGAATCGGGGGAGTTTGCGGGAGACGAGGCGGGCGACGGTAGCTGGCGGTTGGAAGGCGAGCAGTGCTTTGCCGAGGCCGGTGGAGTGGAGGTGGCGCCGTTCGCCGGTATCGGCATAGAGGTAGAGGGAACTGGGGCTGCCGACGGTGTGGAGATAGAGCAGCCAGGGTCCATCGATGGTGCCCAAGTGGACGAGGCCGCAGGCCTGCTGGGCGGTCTCCTGGAGAACGAGGAAGGCGGCTTGATAGACGCGCGAGCGGCGGAGGTAGCCGGTGCCGGCCCAGAGGGCTTTTCCGGTGAGGCGGTAGCGGCGGCCCTCGTCTTCCTGTTCGAGATAGCCGGCTTCGCAGAGGGTGGCGGTGAGGCGGTGGGCGGTGGCGGGGGGCAGGGAGAGGGCGGCGGCGATTTCGGAGAGGGCGAGTTCGTAGGGGGGCGCGGCGAGGAGGTCGAGGACCTGGAAGCAGCGGAGGGTGGAGGACATGGCCTCACGGCGGGGAGTTTTGGCGGAAGTGGCCACGGAATGATGGTAGCTCAGAATTCCGTATTGCGGAATGGCGTTCCGTTGACAGGGGATGCGCGGGTCCCGTAGACTGGCCGGGATGTTTTCA
>CANIFK010000249.1 GCA_947466555.1 Acidobacteriota bacterium
GAGTTCACTTTTCACTGCCAGACTGCCCTGCATGGCGGTGGCCAGACGCAGGCTGATGGCCAGTCCCAGTCCCGTGCCGCCAAAGCGGCGTGTGATCGATGTCTCGGCCTGAGTGAAGGCGCCGAAAACGGAATCGAGCTTGTCCTGGGGAATGCCGATGCCGGAATCGGAGACGAGGAAGCTGATTTTACCGGCCGCTCCTGGTTGGACATCGAGACGCACTCGGCCCGCGGGCGTAAACTTCAGCGCATTACTGAGCAGATTGAGCAGGACCTGGCGGAGCCGGTTGGCGTCGCCTGAGACCCAGACAGGAACACCCGGGGCGAGCGTGACTTCAAAGGCAAGACCGCGGGCGGCAGCCTGGTTGGCGAACAGGTCATGGCACTGGCGGGTAAGGTCGTGCAGGTTGAATGGGACGGATTCGAGGGTAAGCGCGCCGGCCTCGATCTTAGAGAAATCGAGGATATCGTTAAGAATGTCGATGAGCGACTCTCCGGATTGGGCAACGACGGCGAGCATGTGGCGCTGTTCAGCGTTGAGAGGCGTCTGCTTGAGCACTTCCACCATACCGATGACACCATTCATCGGGGTGCGGATTTCGTGGCTCATGGCGGCCAAAAAGTCGGACTTGGCACGGGCGGCGGATTCGGCATCGTCGCGGGCGTGGGCCAGTTCTTCGGTACGGACCCTGACGCGTTCTTCCAACTCCGCATTGCGGGCGATGATCTGGCGGCCGCGCCACCGAACGGAGACGACGAGCAGGAAGAACAGCAGCGCGCCGGCGGCAAATTGCAGGCTTCGCCGCTGGTACCAATAGGGTGGGATTCGGAACTGCAGAAAGGCGGGTTCAGACCACTGTTGCGAGGCTAGCCGGGCCTGAACCTCAAACCGGTACGTGCCCGGAGAAAGGTTGGTGAAATCCGCCTGGTCGATGCTGGTTTCCATCCAGGCGGGGCTGTCGCCATCGAGCCGGTAACGGAAAATCGGGTTACGGTCGGCCTTGCGGTTGAGGACCGTGTAGTGAATTTCCAGACGGCGTACGCCGGCGGGAATTTGGAGGGCGCCGGAGACGGGAAGGTCTGCCCCATCGGCACGGAGATGAGAGATGGCCGTGGGGATCTGCTCGTTGGGCCGGATGACGTCCGATGGGCGGAAATTGGTTAGCCCGCCGACGGAGGCGAGCCAGATGCGGCCGCCGGAATCGAAATGGGCGCCGGAAGAGGTGCCGAGGCCGAAGTTCGCGCTGGTGAGCCCCTGCTGTGCAGTGATGCGAAGGGGCAGCACGGAGGCCAGTTCACCCTGGGCGTACCGGAGCAGGGAATCGCGGCTGGCGGCGAGCAGGGCGCGGCGGCCGGCAAACCAAATGTGGGATTGCCGGTCGGAGAGGATGATGAAACTCTGGTCCTGTTCGAAGAGCGGTGGGCGGTTCAGGAATTGGCGGGTTCGGCGGTCGAAGATCATCGCGCCGCCGGAGGAGCCGACCACGATGTATTCCGGGGAGAGCTCGAACATCGTAAATGCGCGCAGCTCGCGGCGCGCGTCCAACGGGGCGCAGGTTGCGGCGCCGGCGCCGGCGGGCACATGGCAGAGGCCTCGCTCCCAACTGACGGCCCACAGTCCGTCCGCCGCCTCCACGATGGTTCGAACCAGCGATAACGGGGCGACACGCTCCATGCGGAGGGGCGTCGAGAGTGGAAGGGGGATGCGATAGATGACCTGGGAATCGTTATAGAAGATGTGCGTGCCGTAATTGGGCGAGAAGGCACGGTAATGGTTCATCGTCTGGCTGGGCGCGGGGGCGAGGAGTGTCGACCCGGAAGCGGTGCGCAGCCAGAGTCCTTCGACATTGGCGTAGAGCAATTGATCCGGCCCAATGGCGGCGATGGCGTGGAGGATCCCTTGGGCGGTGTCGGGCACGGGGCGAAATCCACTGGCCGTTGCGGTGTAGAGCCCTTTGGCGCGCGTGCCGACCCAGAGCCGGCCACCGGCGTCGCGGGTGACGGCGGCGATAGAGGCCTCCCCCAGGCCATTTTCGGCGGCGAGCGTTTGAAAAACGGGGGAATCCACACGGATGAGCCGGCCCCAGTTCGTGCTGGCCCACAGGGCACCATCCCGGGTTTGGTGGATGACCTTGACGAAGTCGCCCGGGTGCATAGTGTGTTCCAGCGGAAGAATCTCCACGTGGCCGCGGCGGACGCGGGCGATGGAACCAATCAAGCCAACCCAGATGTCGCCCGCGGCGTCTTCAAAGAGCGCCCGAATCGGATCGAGGGCAATTTTCGGGGGCTGGAAAACGACGTGTTGTCCCGAACCGTCGAAGGTAAACAGTCCGTTCCCGCCAAACGCCCAGAGCTTTCCGTCACGCGCCTCCAATAGCGTGGCCGACTGTACCGGCGGCCCGCCGGCGGCGGTCCAACGCCCATCCTTCCAGAGGAAAATACCATCCGGGCTGGCGGCCCAATCTTTGCCCGAAGCGCCATGGAAGAACCCGGTGAGCGTGGTGCCGTTTGGAGCGGAGAGATACAGAGTTGGTTGTTCCGGGGGGGCGCCGTCGGAGCGGGTCCGCATCTTGTATATCCCGTCGGCCCGCCGGATGTAGATGGTCCCGTCCGGCAGGGCCTGCATACTGGCGACGCCGTAGCGGTCCTGCATGTTGCGGGGGACGGCGACCGCACGGAAGTGCGGATTGGTAAACGATCGGAACTCGTCCGGCAGGGTGTAGCCAACGTAATCCCGTCCGCCGAGCCAAAGGTTTCCCTGTACCGTAATTGCCCCGTTGAGGCTTTTGTCGCGAAAACCCGAGGCCTCGCCCGGACTGAAGACGCGGAAGTTCAGGCCGTCAAAACGGATGAGCCCGTCGTGGGAGGCGAGCCACAGAAATCCATCGGGAGTCTCCGAAATGGAATAGATGTTCTCTTCGGGAAGTCCCTGAGCCGATCCCCAGGATCGAACCTCGGCGCGTCGCAAATCGTCCGGAGGAGCCGCGACCAGATAGCTCGCAAACAGCAGCGGTATCAGAAGGCGCATTGGAAAGTGCGTGCGTAGGAGCCGAAATGCAGTCGGATCTCTATTCCCGACTGTACTACGCTCATCGTCCACGCACTTGCCCAACGCGAACAATTTTTACGAAATTTACCCGCGATAGATGGCCAGCGCGATGATGAAAATGCCGAAGGCGATGCGGTAAATGACGAAGGGGACAACCGAGTTGGACCGCAGGAATTTGAGCAGCACGGCGATGACGAAACAGCCCGTGATGGCGGTGACGAGAATGCCGAGGCCGAGCGAGGGGACCAGTTCCGGGGTGAGGTTGCCGTGCTTGCGAATGTCGAGAAGGCCCTTCATGGCGGCGGCGGCGACGATGGGCGTCGACAGCAGGAACGAGAAGCGGGCCGCGGTGGCGCGGTCCAGGTTCCGGAACAGGCCGGCCGTCATCGTAATGCCGCTGCGGGAGGTGCCGGGGACCAGCGCCAAGGCTTGCGCACAGCCGATGACCAGGCAGTCCTTCAGGCTCATTTCGTTCATGGTGCGTTCGTGCTTGGCGAATTTTTCAGCCGCCCACATGACGATGCCGACCACGATGAGCATCGTGCCCATAACGTAGGGGGAGCGGAGCGTGGATTCGATTTTGTCCTTTAAGAGCAGTCCGGCGATGCCGGCAGGAAGGGTGGCCGCCACCAGGTACCAGAGCATCTTGGGATTGCGGTCGAGCGAGGGGTCCGACCCGAGCAAGCCCGGGGGGGCGATACCGAAGCCGTTGAAGAGAATGCGGAGCCAGTCACGGAAAAAGTAGAACAGCACCGAAAACAGGGTGCCGAAGTGGAGAGCGATGTCGAACTCCAGGCCTTGGTCGGCCCAACCGAAGAGCCAGGGGGTGAGCGCAAGATGAGCCGAACTGGAGATGGGGAGGAATTCGGTTACACCTTGGATAATCGCAAGAACGATCACTTGTACTAATGGCATGATGGGTTAGAGGGTCTATTCAGATTAGCGTGAGAACAACAAAAACAGTAGCCACACTCGGGCCCGCGTCCAATACCCGCGAAGTGATCGCGAAGCTGTTGGCCGCCGGCGTCAATGTATTTCGCATGAACATGTCTCACGGCACCCACGAAGATCATAGTGCCCGTATTCGCCTGGTGAGGGAGGTCTGCCAGGAGGCAGGCTCGCTGGCCGGGTTGCTCCTGGATTTGCAGGGCCCCAAGATCCGTTTGGGGATGTTTGAAGGAGGGAAGGCCGAACTGCATGCCGGCGATCCCTTCGAAATTACGACGGAAGAGACGCTGGGGACGACGCGCAAGGCGTCGACGGTGTACGCCAATCTGGCGCGCGACGTCACGCCGGGGGACCGCATTCTGCTGGCCGATGGGGCGGTGGAGTTGCGAGTGGTTTCCACCGACGGCGTGGCGGTGCAGACGGAAGTCGTATCGGGCGGCATGATCGGCGACCGGAAGGGGATCAACCTGCCGGGCGTGAATGTCTCGACGCCCTCGCTCACGAAGAAAGACATGGCCGATCTGCAGTTCGGGATCGACCAGGGCATCGACTTCGTGGCGCTATCCTTCGTCCGGAAGGCGTCCGACATCATCCGGTTGCGGCTCTTCATGGAAGAGCGCGACGTGGCGATTCCGGTGATCGCGAAGATTGAGAAGCCGGAAGCGTGGCAAAACCTGGCGGAGATCATCCAGGAGTCTGATGGGGTGATGGTGGCCCGCGGCGACCTGGGTGTTGAGTTGCCGTGCGAAAAGGTGCCGTTCATTCAGAAATCGGTGATTGAAAAGGCTCGGCACGCCGGGAAGTTCGTGATCACGGCGACGCAGATGTTGGAATCGATGATTGAGAGCGCCGTGCCGACGCGCGCGGAGGTCTCCGACGTTGCCAACGCGATCTATGACGGTACCGATGCGGTGATGCTGTCGGCGGAGACGTCGGCGGGCGCGTTTCCGGTCGAGAGTGTGAAGATGATGGCGCGGATTGCGGCGGAGGCTGAGATCGCAATGCGGCCGCGGGGGTATCAGCCTCCGGCGCCGCGGCCGAACCCTTCGATTGCCGAGATTCTGGCCGATGCTACGTACCATTCGGCGCGGTCGGCAAACGTGGCGGCGATTGTGGTGTTCACAACGTCCGGCGCCACGGCGCGGCTAGTGGCCCAGTACCGGCCGCCAGTGCCGATTTATGCGTTCACGCTGAACGAGGCCGTCGCGCGGCGTCTGGCATTGGTGTATGGCATACACGCCGTCGTCACGCCGTCGGAACCCTCCACTGACGAGATGGTGGCAGTAATGGACCGTACTCTACTGGAGAGGGGATTGTGCAAGACGCGCGACACCGTTATTCTGGTGGCCGGGCAGCCGATGTGGCGATCCGGTACGACCAATCTAATGCTGCTACACCGCGTGGGGGAGACGAGGTAATTGTTAGGACCCCGCGCGCTGTGTAAAACTGAGGAAGAATGAACCCTAATGAAGGCACTGCCCTGTCTGCGCCCGGGGCCAAGTCGATTTCTGTGCCTTGGGCCAACGTAGGTTGGATTCTTGGGCTGCTGGTTTTGGCTTATCTTCCGATTCTGGCGAGGATGGCCAATCAATGGTCCAACGACGACGACATGAGCCATGGCTTCTTCGTTCCGGCGGTGGCGGCCTATGTCGCCTGGAGCCGTAAGGATGAGCTGTTGGCCACAGAGGTAAAGCCGAGTTACTGGGGATTGGCGTTGCTGATCTGGTCGATTGTCCAGATGACGCTTGGGATCTTAGGCGCCGAGTTATTCCTGCAGCGGTCCGCCTTCGTTGGTTCCGTGTGGGGCGCCGTGCTGTTTCTGGGCGGCTGGCCGTTTATCCGGGCACTGGCGTTGCCGCTGTTGATGCTGCCGCTGATGGTGCCGATCCCGGCGGTGATTTATAACCAGATCACGTTCCCGCTCCAGTTGTTTGCCAGCTCCGTCGCCGAGCATGCCCTGTCCTTACTGGGTATTCCCGTATTGCGCGACGGCAACGTGCTGGAACTGGCGAATCAGAAGTTATCGGTTGTGGAAGCCTGCAGCGGAATCCGGTCGTTGATGTCACTAACGTTCTTGTCGCTGGTTTACGGGTATTTGTCGGAACGTCGTTTGTGGGTTCGCTGGTCGATCTTCCTGGCCTCGATTCCGATCGCTGTGGCGGCCAACGCCTTCCGCGTTTCGGCGACCGGCGTGTTGAGCGAATACAATCCAGACCTGGCGCAGGGCTTCTTTCATACGCTCGAGGGCGGCGTTTCGTTTGCGTTCGCCTTCGGCCTGATGATTCTGTTTCACGTCATTGTGAAGAAACTGTTCCCAGAGAAGGAACCCAACCCCACCGCGGTGCAAGCATAATGCCTCCCTTTTTCGTGTCCCGGAATCTGATCATTTTCAGCGCCTTGGTCGTCCTGCAAGGGGCCGCCGGGTATTTCCTTTCGGTCCGCAAGGAATACCAGCCGCCGTCGAGAGCGCTGTCTTCCCTTCCGGCGCAAGTGGACTCCTGGCAACTGGTGAAAGAGTTCCCGATGGAGCCCGAAGTGCAGGAAGTGCTGAAGGCCGACGATACGTTGAACCGGTACTACGCTGGACCGGGCGCGCCGCAAGGCGTTGGCCTGTTCATTGCGTTTTTCCGCTCCCAGCGCGCCGGCGTTGCGCCGCACTCCCCGAAGAACTGCCTGCCGGGTGCCGGTTGGGTGAAAGAGAAGAACACGATCGTCCAGATTCCGGTCCCTGGGCAAGCGGCGCCGGTGGAGGCGAACTACTACGTCGTCCAAAAGGGCGAGAACAAGAGCGTGGTCGTGTACTGGTACCAGTCCCACGGGCGCACCATTGCCGACGAGTTTAAGGCGAAGTTCTACGTGATGTCGGACGCCGTCCGCTACAATCGTACGGACACGGCGCTTGTGCGCGTGACCATCGGCGTGGGCCCGGGCGGGGAAGCGGCAGCAGAGAAAACCGCTGTTGAATTTGTTCAGCGGTTCTATGCTCCCGTTTCTTCGGTGTTGCCGGTTTAGGGACGCTTACGCGTCCACGTGGCGGCGGAAGTAACGGTCAAGCGCCTGCTTGTTTTTGCTCGATAAGGCCAGCGACAGTTCGCGGCGTTCGGCTTCCGGCAGCGGCTTGAACTGCTTGGCCATTTGCGTATTCTGGGTGATGAATTCCAGTTTCGGCATACCCACGACGCAGGCCGAAACCGGCAGCGACATGGAGTAGTAGAGAAGTTTTTCGAGCGGCGCCTGGCCGACGATGCCATCGGCAGCGAAGACCTTCATCGCCAGTACGCCCATGTTTTTCTTGAGAGCGACGGGCAACGCGATGGTCTCGAAGCTGGGGATCATCTGCGGGTTGATCTCCATGCCGCC
>CANIFK010000250.1 GCA_947466555.1 Acidobacteriota bacterium
CCGCTTCTTCTTTTCTAACCCCACCAACACGCCCCGCGCCACCGCCCCCTCGGCCACAACCAACTGCCCGCCCACCGTCACCGCATCCGTAACCGTGAACTCCAACGCCATCCCAGCCTGCGCGTCCTTCCCAATCTCCGTCCGCAACGCCAACCGTACCCGCGTGCCCTCCGGTACCGTCACCATCGCCGGCGCGGCCGGTGGCGGAGCCACAGTGGTCGGGTTCGGCTTGTCCAAAACCACCGGCGCCGGAGGTGCCAACGGCGCCACCACCGCCGCCTTCGGCCGCAAACCAACCCATCCAATACCCAACACCACCGGAACACCCGCCCACCACCACCGTCGCGATGCCATCCGCGCCCGCGGCACAACAATCACCGTCTCCGCCAACAATCCAGAATCAAACACCAACGCCGCCCGAACCTCCCCCATCGTCTGAAACCGCTCCCCCGGCGCCTTCCGCAGACACCGCCGAATCACATGCGCCAGCCCCGCCTCCACCCGCTCGAGCACCCCATCCTCCGCCGCAAACGCCCGCTCCCCCGTAGCCATCTCAAACAACACCGCCCCCAACGAAAACACATCGCTCCGCGCATCCGCCGCCCGCCCCTGCGCCTGCTCCGGAGACATATAGCAAGGCGTCCCCACAATCGCCCCCTCCACCGTCAACGCCGACTCTTCGGGGCCCACCCGCTTCGCCAACCCAAAATCCAACAACTTCACCTGATCCCGCCCGGTCACCATGATGTTGCCCGGCTTCAAATCCCGATGCACAATCCCCGCCGCATGCGCCGCCTCCAGCGCATCCACAATCTGCACGGCGTAACCCACAACCTGCCCCGCCGCCATCCCGCCCCGCGGAATCAGCGCCCCCAACGTCCGCCCCTCCACCAACTCCATCACCATCACGTCCACGCCGTCTTCGCAAACCACGTCGTGCACAGTCACGA
Organism: Acidobacteriota bacterium; assembly: GCA_947466555.1. Taxonomy (GTDB): domain Bacteria; phylum Acidobacteriota; class Terriglobia; order Bryobacterales; family Bryobacteraceae. The sequence continues at coordinate 951 of CANIFK010000250.1, forward strand.
TATGCGGATGCTGCAACGCCGACGCCGCCCGCGCCTCCCGCAAAAACCGCTCCCGCTCCCCGCCCCGGTCCGCGCGCAAAACCTTCACCGCCACGAACCGCTCCAGCTGCAGATCCCGCGCCCGATACACCTCGCCCATGCCGCCCGCCCCGAGCTTCTCCAACACCTCATATCGCCCACAAATCGGGGAATGCATCGCCCCCGATCATCCCACGAATCACCCGCCCGCGGCGTCCTTCATCATCGTCACAATCACGCCTTCCACCTCACGCGCCACCGCGTCCAACTCCGGCTTCCCGAACATACCCATCATCGCCGTCGGCAACATCGTCGCCAACTGATACGCCCCCGGCTTCCCGTACACCGAAATCCGGCACGGCAACGCCGTCGACAGCGCCCCATCTGCCTCCAGCACCTTCTTCGCCTGCAGCGGATTGCACACCTCGAAGATCCGGCACTCCATCGCCAGCTCCACACTCTTCCGCGCCATAATCTCCTGCAGATTATGCACCGCAATCACGCCAAACTTCTGGCGCGCCGCCGACGCCTCCAGCTCGGCCTGAATCTCGTCCATCGTCCGCGTAGTGGGTATCTGAAACAGCATACCCACTCAGATGCGATCACCAGCGAAACGTGACAACCCTACCGATAGAACGGAGCCCACGTCAACCAACGCGGCCCCCACTTCAACTCCGGCTTGCCCACTTCCAACGCCCCCAGGTCCGGCGCCTTCCCCACAAACCCATCGTTCACCGTCGGAATCGCCACCCCCGCATCCACCGCCTTGCTACCCGGCTTCAGCTTAAAGTTCAAATCCATCGAGTGGTACACCTTGTGCCGGTTCGTCGCCGTCGGCGGCTCCAGCTTTTCAAAGATGTCGAAATCCAACTCAACCCCGTGCGCCTCCTGCCCCGTCGCCGCCGTCAGCTCTTTCAACGTCGCAAACGTCTTCATATCCCCCGCCTTCGGCTCATACACCCGCTGCCCCTTCGGCGGCGCGAAGAACCGGTACTGAGCCGCCACGCCCGGATTCGGCCGGAACCCGTTGTAGTCGCTCGAATACGCATCTGTCCCATTCGCCCACGTCATCACGCCAATCCCCGGCGCGTTCTTGCTCATAAATAGATTGTTCCGCCAATGCGCATTCGAATACGGCTCGCCCACCGCGTGCTCGTTGATGATCGTGTTGTGATAAACAAACAAACCCGCCGGATGCGCGCTGAACTTGAAACTGGTCGACGAAGTCGTGTGATAGAGAATGTTGCGGATGAAGTAGATCGGCCCGCCAAACGTCGGCTGCGACGAATATCCGCCGTGGAACGCGTTCACGCCGCGATTATTAAACACCCGCACGTTATGCACGCCCCCATCGGTTTCCACGTAGTCGTCGTTGTTCACATGGAAATCGTTGTTGTAAATGTCGATCGACGAAGCCCGCATATCCGGATCCGACGGCGGCGTCCCGTACGTCGAAATCCCGACCGAATCGTGGAAATACGCCACCGCGTTGTGCGCAATCACGTGCCCCGGCCCATACACCTTAATCGCGTAGTAACTCCGCAACTCATGCGAACCGTAGTTCCCAATCGGCTGCCACATGAACCCCGTCCACCCGTTCAACCGGAACCGGTCCTCCCGGCCAATAAACAAATTGTCAGCGATATAAAAATCGCTCGACCCGGCAAACTCCGTCCACACCCCAAATCCAATATTCTCAAACCGGCAGTTCTTCACCGTCAGCCCCACCGCGCCCAGAACTTCCTTCTGCCCGGCCATAATCCCAATGTCCGTATTCCGGATCGTGATCCCATCAAAAATGTGATACCGCGACGCCGTCACGTCGAACATCGAGTGGTTCCCATCGCCATCAAAAATCACTTCCCCATCGCCTGCGGACTTAATCGTAATCGGCTTCTCCAGCGTCCCCTTCAGCGTCAGGGAATTCGACCCATCGAACGGCGTCATCATCGGGTCCACATAGTTCAACCGCTCCGGCTTATAGATCCCCGCGTGCAGCAGAATCGTATCCCCCGGCTGCGCCCGCCGCTCCCACACGACGCTCCAATCGCCCAGCCCCGCGCCATAATAGGCCTGCAGCAAACTCGTAAAGTGCGGCTCCACCTTCGGCCCCTTGTACTCGGGCGAATAGACGTGGCGCACATTCCCGCCGGCATACGGCATCGGCTCCGTCCGCGTCTTCACCTTCACCGTCTGCGTCGTCTGCCCGCTCGCCCCATCGGGGTCTTTCATCACAAACTGGCACTCATACTCGGTCCCCGGCTGCAGGTTCAAAATGCTCCCCGCAAACCCGTCCGGCACCGTGTAGTCCAGGTTCTCCCGGCGCCGGTAAATGTTCTCCCCGCCAATCCGCACCAGCGGCATCGCCGGCCGCCACGCGCTCTCACCCGCCGCGCGGAACTTCACCTCCACCGTCGCATTCCGGTTCGCGTCCCCGGAAATGGCCCATTCAAAACCCAGGTTCAACAGCGTCGGGTGCTCGACGTGAAACCGTCCAGCGGTCGTCGCATTCTGGGCCTGCAACGCAAGCCCGACAAGAAAAAGCAAACAGAGGCGCATAACTCGCGCCATTATATAAGCCTTTACCAGCGCAGGTCTTTTTTCGTTTCAGAACTGTTGAACTGAATCCTCGGCCCCGTGTACCGCCCGTCTTTTTTCAGCTCCACATCGTTCCGCTGATCCGCCAACTCCTCCACCAGAATCCGGTTCGTCAACCGCGCCGGCGGCCCTCCCGCCACGCCCATCTCCAAATACACCTCAACCGAGTCCTTCCCCACCTTTATCCCAATACACCGCGCCCCGCCCAATCCCAGCGCCCTCGCCGTATACCCGCACACCAAACCCTCCGCCTCCTTGTCCCGATCAAGCTCCAACTGCCTATGCGTCTTCCGCAACTGGGCCTCAATGTCATCGGCGTGCAGCGTCACCACCACCTCCAGCGTCCGCGCCGCCGTGTTCCAATTCATCTCCGTCCTGCTGTAGTGGAACGTGTGCGCGCCCACCGCCGCGCACACGCCCAAAACCAACAACAGCCGCATCAGTTCGACGCGTCCTTGGACCTCAACTCCCGCATCGGATTCACCTTGTCCCGGTCTTCCTTGAAGATCGTGAACTTCGATTTCACCGCCCGCCGCGGCCAATAGTTATTGGTCGTATCCGCGTCCGCCGTCTCCAAATGCGGATCCACCACGATGGACTTGATCTCCTTCCGCGTCGCGATAATCTTCTCCACGGCAAGATTATTCCGCCGCCAGATCTCCGCCGCGATCCGCAGTTCCTCACGAGTCCCGTCGCTGAACTCCACCTCCAGAATCACCGGCATCACCAGGCCCCCCAGGTTCTTCAACCCAACGGAATAGAAGTTCATCGAAGGATCAAACAGCTTCCGCTCGTCTTCCTCAAACTGCTTCACCCACCCCTCAAACGCCTTCTTCTCCGAAGGCAGCACGGTGAACTCCTCGTACTTGTTGTAGAAGTCGATCAACTCCGGATAATCCTCCACCCGCTTCCGCAACGGCTTGTTCCGCTGCGCCGCCAAGGTCACCGGTTCGGCCTCTTTCTCCTTCTTCGAAATCGGCTTCTCGATGTCCGGGTTCTGCGTGTCCACCTGGTACTGCTTCACCTCGTCAATCGAAATATCCACCAGCTCCGTCGTGTAGAACCACCCGCGCCAGAACCAATCCAAATCGGTTCCCGACGCATCCTCCATCGTCCGGAAGAAGTCGGCCGGCATCGGCCGCTTAAACATCCACCGCCGGGCATATTCCTTAAACGCAAAATCAAACCGCTCGCGCCCCAGCACCGTCTCGCGCAGAATGTTCAGCGCCGTCTCGGTCTTGTGATACGCGTTCCCGCCCAGGTCCACAATCGATTCCGAATTCGTCATGATCGGGTCGTGCCCCTCGCCCTTCATGTACTCCACAATCTTCGACGGCTCCCCGCGCCGTGACGGATAGTTGTCTTCCCACTCCACCTCGGCCAGATACTGCAGAAACGAGTTCAACCCCTCGTCCAGCCACGTCCACTGCCGCTCATCGTTGTTCACCACCATCGGGAAGTAGTTGTGGCCCACTTCGTGAATCACCACGCTGATCAACCCATACTTCGTCCGTGCCGAATAGGTCTTATCGTCCTTCGGGCGCGGCCCGTTGAAGCAGATCATCGGGTACTCCATCCCGCCCACCGGCCCGTTCACGCTGATCGCAACCGGGTACGGATACTCAAACGTGTAGCGCGAGTAGATGTTCAACGTGTGAATGATGGCGTGCGTCGAATACCGTTCCCACAGCGGATTCCCTTCCTTCGGGTAGTACGACATCGCCATGATCGTCTTGCCATTCATCACATGCCCCTGCGCGTCCCAGGCAAACTTCCGCGACGACGCAAACGCAAAATCCCGAACATTATCGGCGTGGAACACCCATGTCTTCTTGCCCGTCGGTTTGTTCTTCTCGTTCGCCGTCGCCTCCGCCTCGGTCACAATCATGACCGGCTTCTTCGCCGTCCGCGCCGTCGCCAGCCGCTGCCGTTGCGCCGCCGTCAACACCGCGTCCGGATTCTGCAACACCCCGGTCGACGCCACAACGTGGTCGTTCGGCGCCGTGATCCGCACCTTGTAATTCCCGAACTCCAGCGTAAACTCGCCCGTCCCCAGGAACTGCTTGTGCTGCCATCCGTTCACGTCGTTATAGGCCGCCATCCGCGGAAACCACTGGGCAATCTCGTACAGCCAGTTCCCGTCTTTCGGAAAGAACTCCGCCCCCGTCCGCCCGCTCACGCGCTTGGAGTTGTTGATCTTGTAATCCCAGTTAATCGTAAACACAAAGGATTTCCCCGCCGCCAATGGCCCCGGCAAATCCACCCGCATCATCGTCCGGTTGATGTGCTTGTGCAACTCCGTCCCAGCCGCGTCTTTGACAGGGCCAATCTGGTACCCGCCGTCGAACCGGTCGTCCATAAACCGGCGAAACGTGGGCAGCGGAAACTTCTTCCAATCCGGCGCCGTCTCCGTCAGCCCGGTGTCCGAATGCGGCTCCCAGATGTTCTGGTCCAACTGCAGCCACAGATACGTCAGCGTGTCCGGCGAGTTGTTGTGATACGTGATCGTCGCCCGTCCGATGATCGTCTGATTCACATCGTCCAGCTCAACGTCGATGTCATAATCGGCCCGTTGTTGCCAGTACTTGTGACCCGGCGCCCCCGAAGCGGTGCGGTAATCGTTAGGCGTCGGAAGGATCTCTTCCAACTGCCGGAACTTGTCGATTGGGCTCTTTTTGTTCTGCGCCGCCAGGTGAAGCGACACAAACAGGGCCCCCAGAAGCAGCCTGCGTATCATGATTTAACCTAGCGAAGTTCCCCCCGCTCATGCAATCCCACCCCTACCGCTTCACCATCCCCGCAATCGCCCGATACTCCGCCGTCTCCCGCATCCCGTCATACCGCGGATCCACCAGCACAAACAACGCCGACCCATCCCGAAACTCCCCACACCGCCGCATCGCCCCCCGCGCCCGCTCCCGGTCCCCCGTCGCCCACGTCACCATCGCCAAACTGCAGTTCCACCCGTCCTGCGTCCCCCACTTCCGGATCGCCCCCTCAATAATCTCCAGCGCCTCCTTCCCCCGCCCCTGCACCGCCCGCAAATGCGCCAACCCCGTGATCGCCCGCCCATCCAGCGCATACTTCCGCAAACACCACTGGTACTCCCGCTCGGCCTCTTCCAAATCCCCGTCCAACTGCGAATTCACCGCCAGCAACCAGTGCGCAAACGCATTGTCGTTGCTCAGCGCAATCGCCCGCCGCGCCTGCGTCCGCGCCTCGCTGTGCCGCCGCGCCAAAAAATAAACCTCCGCCAACCCCGCGCTCATCGGCGACACATCCGGCGCCGACAACTCCGCCCTCCCAATCTCCACCGCCGCCTCCTCGTGCCGCCCCTGCAACCCCAGCGCTGACGCATACGACCGCTGTAAATCCGCATTCCGCGGGTTCAACTCCACCGCCCGTCCATACCGGAACGCCGCCTCTTTCACATCCCACTCCCGGTAAAACGCCAACGCCCCCAGTACCGCATGCGCCTCGGCAATCGTCTCATCCAACTCCAATGCCCGCACCGCCGCCCGCTTCGCCCTCTGCTCCACCGCCGCCCGGTCGTCGGCCCACTCCGCCGCCTGCTCCAACGTCGTCGCCATCGCCGCCCACGCCGCCGCAAAATTCCCGTCCAACTGCACCGCCCGCTCAAAATGCGGCAGAGCCTTTGCCAAATGCCCCGGCCACTCCTTCGGCTTGGTCGTCTTCGGCTCAATGGCCGACAGCTTCCGATGCCCCTCCAAATACTCCCGCGCCGCCTCCCCGTTCGCCGTCCCCGGACTCGGCGCCCCCTCCCCCG